>JACQTL010000229.1 GCA_016210805.1 Actinomycetota bacterium
CCCTGGGCCTCGTCCGGGCCCACCCCCCGGACGTGGTGATCCACCAGGGCCAGCAGGTTGGACAGCCGGTACATCCCGTACTTGCCGAGCACACCGAGGAGCCCCATGCCCCCGCGGAGCTTGAAGGTCCGCGTGCCGGCCCCGTGCATGGCCTCGATCATCTCGGGCTCGTACCCCTCCGCGGCCAGGATCGCGGCTCCGCCCGGGCCGCTGTAGGTCCGGGCGATGGCCATGACGGCCTCGGCCATGTACCGGTAGGTCTCCTCCCAGGACAGCCGGACGAACCGGTCGGTGCCCCGCGAGTCGAACCCGTATCGGGTGCGCAGGTCCGCGGTGAGCCGGGGAAAGCCGTCGTCGGCCCACCGCTTCCATCCCTCCCGGACCATCGGGTAGCGGAGGCGGTAGGGACCGTACACGCGCCGGTGCAGGGTCAACCCCTTGGGGCATCCCCGGGGCAACCAGTGCGGGGTGGAGGAGTTGCCGAACAGGTCGGTGATCCGGCCGGCGTCGTAGTTCTGCTCGATCCGGGTGACCACGCCGTTGCGCACGAAGGCTCGCATCCGGCAGGCGTGGGTGTCGTTGGGCGAGCAGACGTAGGTGAAGGACGAGTCGTACCGGTACTGGTCCCGGTACACGCGTTCCCAGTCCCGGTCGGGATAGCTCTCCAGCGGGTTGGCCACCCCCACGGGGGCCAGCTGCCGGAGGGCCAGGCCGGCCTGTCCGAGCACGGCCACCCAGGCCGCGGTGCCCCCGGCCAGCTTGAGGAAGTCGCGGCGGGAGAGCTCCGTCATGAGGACCCCACGTATCCGGTCGGGGCCTCTAACCCGCTGCCGGCGCCCTCGCCGCCCGAAGCCACGAGATCCGCGACGCTCACCGCCCCGAGGGTCGCCACCAGGGCGTCCTGGACCTGCATCCAGGAATCGTGGAGGGCACACCAGGGGGGACCGTGGGGCCTGGAGCGGTCCAGGATGCACTCGTCGAGGACCACGGGCCCCTCCAACGCCTGGATCACGTCGAGGACGAACAGCTCGGCGGGCCGGCGGGCCAGGGCACATCCCCCGCCCTGGCCGGGGCGGGTCCGGAGGATGCCGGCGCGCGACAGGGCGGCCACGATCGAGGGCACGTGCCCGGAAGGGATGCCGGTCCGAAGGGCGATCTCTCGACTGGTCGCCGGGCGCCCCGCCGCCGCCAGGAAGCGCACGATCCGCACGGCGTGCTCCCCCGTCCTCGAGAGATGGAATCGCAAGGTTCGCTCGCTCTACTCGCTTCCCTCGGCTCGGAAGCGAGGATTCGCAAGGCCTCGTCTCCCGACCAGGGCCGAAGGTCCCGCTCCGGACGGGACCCGGGTCCCCGGGCCGGATCGCCACGGAGCGCC
Source organism: Actinomycetota bacterium (assembly GCA_016210805.1). GTDB lineage: Bacteria > Actinomycetota > UBA4738 > UBA4738 > JACQTL01. The sequence goes on from JACQTL010000229.1 coordinate 1,376, forward strand.
CGGACGTCGTCCCCCTAGGGCGCGGGGGCCAGGTGGACCCGGACGAGCTGCTCGACGGCCAGGGGCGTGGAGAAGTTGCCGGGGACGAGGTCCCCCTGTGGGATCTCCACGTCGAACTGGCCCTCGATGTAGGCGACCAGCGTGAGGAGCCCGAGGCTGTCGAGGCTCTCCAGGAGCGGCATGTCGTCCCCGACGGACGAGTGCTCCTCGAGCAGGATCTCCTCAGCGATGAACCGTCGAAGCTTCTCGCGCATGTCGTCCATGCCCCTGGCTCCTCCCGTGCTTCGGCCCACCACCGCCGGTGGGATCCCCGCGCACCCCTACCCCACCGGCCGCAGCGCCCCCGGCCGAAGCAGGTTGGCGGGGTCGGCCGAAACGGCCCGGTTGGCCTGGGCCATGGCGTCGAGCAGCAGCTTGGCCCGTTCCTGAGCCTCCGGCAGGTACAGGTTCCCCTGAAGCGTCCGAACGACGTCCGGCCGGAACCTCCGGTTGGTGGCGAAGCGGGTGAAGATGTTCTTCATCCGGTAGAACTCCTGGATGAGCGCGTACCAGACGCTCACCCCGTCCACGATGGTCTTGGCGTACCGCTCGAAGGCCTCCTGCTCCTGGCCCGTCCGGAAGGCGTGATCGATCGCGTCGTACGCGTAGGCGGCACAGAACATGGCGATGTCGCACCCCGAGGAGAAGATGGGGTCGACGAAGCGGACCGCATCCCCGATCAGGAGCCAACCGTCTCCGATGAAGCGCTCGTTGAGGTAGGAGTAGTCGGGGTCCACGGACCAGGGCCGGGTCTGCCGGGCGCCCCGCATCCAGTGGGCGAGGGTGCGATTCATGCCCACCAGACCCCAGAAGAACTCGTCCATCCCCTGCCCGTTCTCGAGGAAGTGCGACTTGTCGGTGACCACCCCCACCGAGCACACCCCATTGCGCAGCGGGATCTGCCACGCCCAGGCCTGCTCCAGATCCAGGAAGTGCAGGAAGAGGTATCCCTCGTAGCCGGGAGGTGGGGGCTCGAGGCCCTCGAACCAGGCGAACAGGGAGTACTGATCGAAGTTGGGATCCTTGCGCCGCATCCCGAGCTGGTTGCCCAGGAGGGCGGCCCGACCCGATGCGTCCACGACCACCCGGGAGCGGAGGTCGATCGTGTGGCCGTCCACGACCTCGACCCGCACGCCGACCGCTCGCTCACCGTCGAACAGGACCTCCTGAACCCGCGCACCCTGGAGCACCTTGGCCCCTCGTTCGGCCGCGTGGCGGAGCAGGAGGGCGTCGAACGTGTCCCGCTCGATGTTGTACGTGTAATCCTGGAACGCATCCGGAGCGGGAAACTCGGCCAGGGCGATCGACACGAACCTGCCGAGCGGGCCCCGGGGTGCCGTCCAGGCCGCCCCCCGCTTGTGGACGAAGCCGGCCTCCTCCATCTTCGGGAGGAATCCCAGTCGCTGGAGGACGAACGTCGTCGAAGGGGTGAGCGACTCGCCCACGTGGTGGCGGGGATGGATGTCCCGCTCCAGGACCATGGCGGAGTAGCCGCCCATCCCGAGGAGGGCGCCGAGCGTCGCCCCGGCCGGCCCGCCCCCGATCACGATCACGTCCGCGTCGTACATGCGCCCCCCCTGCATCACCCCAATCGCTGTGGTCAACGTAAGGTAGACGCGTCAACGTAGGGCGTCAAGCCCCAGTTGGCGAGAACGGAGCGGCTCGCGCCTCGCCGGGCGGCCTACCCGCCGTGCAGGTGGGGCTGGCGCATGGACTGGCGGGCCAGCACGGCGAGGTCCGGGTAGCAGAGGGGGTTGCCGCACCCGGGCTCCTCGCAGCACGAGCAGACCTCGAGCTCGCGGCC
>JACQTL010000223.1 GCA_016210805.1 Actinomycetota bacterium
CTGCGGGTTCCTCGGGCTCCTCCACATGGACATCGTGAAGGAGCGCCTGGAGCGCGAGTTCGACCTGGAGCTGATCGCCACCGCGCCGAACGTCGAGTTCCGGGTGATCCGGGGCGACGAGGTGATCACCGTCCACAACCCCTCCGAGATGCCCCAGCCGGGGACCTACGACCGCGTGGAGGAGCCCTACGTGATGGCCACGGTCATCACGCCGGCCGAGTACCTCGGCCCGGTCCTCGACCTCTGCCAGTCCCGCCGGGGGACGATGTCGGACATGCGCTACCTCACGCCCGAGCGGGCCGAGGTCCACTACCTGCTCCCCCTGGCCGAGATCATCTTCGACTTCTTCGACCAGCTGAAGTCGAGGACCCGTGGCTACGCGAGCCTGGACTACGAGCACCACGGGCACGAGGCGTCCGACCTCGTCCGCGTGGACGTCCTCCTCCAGGGCGAGCCCATCGACGCGTTCTCGAGCGTGGTCCACCGGGAGAAGGCCTACCAGTACGGGCGGGCCATGGCCGAGCGCCTCAGGGAGCTGATCCCCCGGCAGATGTACGAGGTGGCCATCCAGGCCGCGATCGGCGCGCGGATCATCGCCAGGGAGACCGTGCGGGCCAAGCGGAAGGACGTCCTGGCCAAGTGCTACGGCGGCGACATCACCCGCAAGCGCAAGCTCCTGGAGAAGCAGAAGGCGGGGAAGGCGCGGATGCGCCGGGTGGGACGGGTGGACGTCCCCCAGGAGGCGTTCATCGCCGCCCTCCGGGTCGACCGGAAGGCGGCCCAGCGGTGAGCCGCGCAGGAAACGGGGTGGGAGCCGGGAAAGCCACTAGTCTGGCTCAGACTAGTGGGCCCGGGCTGTACGTGCACGTGCCCTTCTGCCTGACCCGCTGCGGGTACTGCGACTTCAACGCCTATGCGGGCCTGGGCCACCTGGCCGACCGCTACATCGCGGCCCTCCGCCGGGAGGCCGAGATGGCGGCGGGGGAGTGGACGGGCGCTTCGTTCGGCACCGTGTTCCTGGGCGGGGGGACGCCGACCACACTCGCTCCCGGTGAGGTCGTCAGGCTGATTGAGGACCTGGACCGGACGCTCGGCCTGGGGGAGGAGGCCGAGGTGACGGTCGAGGCGAACCCCGACACCGTGGACGAGGCCTACCTCCGGGAGCTCCGGGTTGGCGGCGTGACCCGGCTGTCGATGGGGGTGCAGTCCTTCGATCCCGCCGTGCTGGCCGCGCTGGAGCGGGTCCACTCGCCGGACTCGGCCCGCCGGGCCTACCGCGCCGCCCGGGCGGCGGGGTTCGACGACGTGAACCTGGACCTGATCTACGGCGCCCAGGGCGAGACCCTCGCCTCCTGGCGGGGGACCGTGGAGGAGGCCGTGGCCCTGGGGCCGGACCACCTGTCGGCGTACGCCCTCACGATCGAGCCGTCCACGCCGCTCGGCCGGAAGGTGGCCGCGGGGCTGGTCCCGGCGCCCGACCCGGACCTCCAGGCCGAGATGTACGACCTGGCCTGCGAGCTCCTCGCCGCCGCGGGCTACCGGCACTACGAGGTCTCGAACTGGGCCCTCCCCGGCCTCGAATGCCGCCACAACGTCGTGTACTGGCGGCGGGGGGCGTACCTGGGCCTGGGGGCCGGCGCCCACTCGCATCGCGACGGCCGCCGCTGGTGGAACCTCCGCCCGCCCCTGGCCTACCTGGAGGCCGTGGAGGCTGGACGCCCTCCGGTCGGCGGGGAGGAGCGGGTCACCCCCGAGGGGGCCCGCCTCGAGGAGGTGTTCCTCCGCCTGCGCACCACCGAGGGCATCCCGGCCGCGGACGTCGATCCCGCCCTGGCCGAGCCCTACCTGGCGGAGGGGCTCCTTTCCCGGCGGAATGGCCACCTCGTCCTCACCGAGCGGGGGATGTTCCTGGCCAACGACGTCGCCCTGGCCCTCTCCGGCTGACCCGGTCAGGGGCCCCGGGTCGGCGCCCCGCAGAAGGAGCCCTCCACGAAGAACAGGTCGTCCGCGGCCGGGTCGTCCACCGGCACGGTGTACGTGCGCGTCGACACGACCTCGAAGGCCCCGTCGCTCGGATCCGGTGCGTCGAGCGGCGAGGCGCCGACCAGCCTGAGCACGGTCTCCCGGACGTGCCACACGGCGTCCGGGCTGTCGTGGGGGAGGCTCTCCGCGGCCCTCACCACGATCACGCGACCGTCCGGGCCGTCCTCGCACACCGTGTTGTAGGTCGCGAAGCCGTCGCCCCCCACCGGGAACCGGGCCGGCTCGTCCGGCCGGAAGCCGCCCTCCGGGTCGCCCGGCGGGCTCACCCGAAGGGCCGCGGGGCCGGGTTCCCGGGGAGGGATCGTGTAGACGACCAGGTCCTGGATCGAGAACGCGAGCACGCTCACGGCCAGCTCGTGGCGCCCGTCGCCGTCGAGGTCCGGAGCCGCGTACGCCTGGCACCAGTCCTCGCACTCCGGGAGCGCCCACACGCCAGTGGTGGAGGCGTCCCACTCGACCGCGATCGACCACGCCGCGTCGGGCGCCTCTGGGGTCCCCAGGCACTCGGCCCGGGCGATCATGGCCACATCCTCCTCGACGGAGCCCCCGAAGTCGGCGATCCGGGCCGACGCCTCGCACGCCGGATCGCTCCACGCCGGCAGCATCCACCCCGGGATGCCGTCGTCCCCCGACGGCGCCGGCGACGGCGTGGGCTCCCCGCTCGGCTCCGGGCTCAGGGTCACGGTCGGCATCCCCGTGGGCGTCGGCGTCTCCTCCGGCGGAGCCGGTCCCCATGCCGGCGCGGCCCCCGGACCCTCCACGATCCGGCGCTGGGACGAGCCATCCGAATCCATCACGAAGAGGCCGAGCTCGCCGTCCCTGTCGCTGGCGAAGACGATCCTCGTCCCGTCGGGGGACCAGGCCGGCTGGAGGTCCCGGCCGGGATCGTCCGTGAGCCGCCGCAGGTCGCTCCCGTCCGGCCGGATCAGGTAGATGTCGCCGGCCGGCTCCTCGAAGGAGCCCTGGAACGCGATCCAGGTCCCGTCGGGCGACCACGCCGGGTGCCAGTCCCCGCCCGGGTCGTCGGTCAGCCGAACCACGCCGGATCCGTCCGCGTCCATGATCCAGATGTCGGGGTTGTCGCCGATCTCACCCACGAAGGCGATCCTCGTCCCGTCGGGGGACCAGGCCGGCGAGCCCTCCCACTGGCGGGTGTCGTCGCCTCCCACGGTGCCTTGCTCGGGGCGCTCTCCCAGTCCGGTGAGCTGCACGACGTCGGAGCCGTCGGCGTCCATCACGTAGATGTCGCCGCTGCCGGTCCGGGTGGACGAGAACGCGATCCTGGTCCCGTCGGGCGACCAGGCCGGCTCCACGGACTCCGACGGCCCGGTGGAGAGCGGGGTGTCGGGGCCACCGCCGATCTCCATCACGTGGATCTGGAGGCTTCCGGTCCGGTCGCTGGTGAACGCGATCAGCGACCCGTCGGGGGAGATGGCCGGGTCGGTTTCCGTCGCCGGGTCTTCGGTGAGCCGCCGCGGGTCGCCACCGCCGGGATCCGTGGCGTAAAGGTCGTGGCTTCCTCCGACCTGGCCCTGGTAGACGATGCTCTCGCCCACGGGGGCGGCCGGAGTGGTCGAGGCCCCGCCGAACAGGCGGACGAGGCCCACGACCCCCAGGACGCTGCCGGCCACCACGACCACGGCCAGGCCCGCGCGCTGGACCCGGCGGGCCAGGGCGCGACGGCCCCGACGACGCACGACCTCGTCGAAGGCGCCCGTGGGGTCGCCGGGGTCGGCGGCTCGGCGGAGGTCCGAGCGGAGGCGCTCATCTAGCGACATCGTCGGCCTCCTCGGGGTCGTGCTCGCCGAGCAGCCTTCCCAGCGTGGCCCTGGCCCGGTGCAGCTGGGTCTTCACGGTCCCCTCGCTCACCCCGAGGACCGTCGCGACCTCGCCGACGTCGAGGTCCAGGTAGTACCGCAGCACGGTCGCCTCCCGCTGGCCGCGGGGTAGCTTGGCCAGCGCTCGCCGGACGTCCTCGGCGGCCTCCGGGCCGGCCCCGCCGGTCGCGGGCCGCCCGGCCATCCGCTCCCGGGCCCGGCGCTCCGCGCGAACCCGCCGGAGCCCGCTCCTCGCCAGGTTCATGGCCACCGCCGTCACCCACGCTTCCGCGTTCTCGATCCGCTCGCCCCGCTCCGACCGCTCCCAGGCCCGGGCCAGGGCCTCGAGCACCGCATCCTCGGCCGCCGCCCGGCTCCCGCACACCAGCCCGAGGGCCCCCACGAGCCGCGGGTAGGTCACCTCCAGGAACCGGCGGATCGTGGCCTCGTTCAGTCGGGACTCCTTCGGTCCTCACCACATCGACGCTCCGGCGGGCGTCGGGGTTGACGTGGCTCCACCTTGGGCCGCGGGCCCATCCTGGCACTCCCCCTTCCCGAGTGCTAAACATGGGGGGACATGGCGGAGCGACGCGGCGAGCTCGGAGAGCGCAAGGCCGCCGTGCTGCGGGCGGTGGTCACCGAGTTCGTTCGCACCGGGGAGCCCGTCGGGAGCGAGACGATCGCGGAGAACTACCGCCTCGGCGTCTCCCCGGCCACGATCCGCAACGAGATGTCGGCCCTCGAGGAGATGGGCTACCTCTCCCACCCCCACACCTCCGCCGGGCGCATCCCCACCGACGTCGGGTACCGCAGCTACGTCGACTCGCTGCCCTCCGGCGGCCGGCTCAAGGACGCCCAGCGCCGGGCCATCGCCGACTTCTTCCAGCGAACCGTTCTCGACCTGGAGGAGGTCCTGCGGGGAACCACCCAGCTGCTCTCCCGGCTCACCCAGTACGCGGGGCTCGCCGTCACCCCGAGCTCGTCGGAGGAGCGCATCGTCCGGGTGGAGCTGATCGACATCGGGCCGGCCCTCCTGCTCCTGGTGGTCGACCAGCACGGCGGGGTCCACCGCCGGCTGATGGACCGGCTGGAGGGCCTCGACGAGGACGCCCTGTGGGGCCTGTCCAGCCGGCTCAGCGCCTCGTTCGCGGGCATGACCGGCGGGCGGGCCAGGGCCCGGTCCCAGGAGCTCGGCCGGATGGCCGCGGACGAGGAGCGGCACGTCCTCGGGACCCTGGCCGAGGTCTTCGGGGAGATGGAGGAGGGCATGGGGACCGAGCACGTCCTGGTGGGCGGGGTGGCCAACCTGGCCGGCGAGGTGGCCACGTGGCGCCGAGAGACCGTCCGCCGCCTGGTCGAGGCCCTGGAGAGGGAGCGCGAGATCGTGGGCCTCCTCCGCGACGTCTCCGGCAAGCACGAGCTGTCGGTGACGATCGGCGAGGAGCACCCCGCCACCGGCCTGTGGGAGGCCTCCGTGGTCGCCGCCCCCTACCGGATAGGGGACACGACGCTCGGCTCGATCGGGGTGGTGGGCCCCACCCGGATGGACTACGTGTCGGTGATCGCCGCGGTGCGCTCCGTGGCCAGGCGCGTGTCCGAGCTGGTCACACAGCTGGAGGGCGATGGCGACCCGGAGCAGGGCGAGGCGGACTGAACCGGGCCGGCCGTTCCCGGGCCCGAGCCGAGCCTGCTCGTAGACTTCGAGGGAGATGGCCAGACAGACCCCACCGGACCTCTACGGCGTGCTCGGCGTCTCCCGCGACGCCACGGACGACGAGATCAAGCGCGCCTACCGCCGGCTGGCCCGCGAGCTCCATCCCGACGTGAACGGCGACCCCGGCGCCGAGCAGCGGTTCAAGGAGGTCACCGCGGCCTACGAGGTGCTGTCCGACCCGGCCAAGCGCCGCCGCTACGACATGTTCGGCTCCCAGGGCGCCACGCCCGACCTGTTCTTCTCGGACTTCGGCGACATCTTCGACGTGTTCTTCGGGGGGATGGGCCGCCGGACCCGGCGGGGCCCCCGGCGGACCCGGGCCCAGCGGGGAGGCGACATCTTCGCCGAGCTCACCCTGACCTTCGAGGAGGCGGCCTTCGGCGTGGAGCAGGAGATCCCCGTCGAGGCGCTCTCCACCTGCGACCGGTGCGAGGGCACCGGGTGCGAGCCGGGGACCCATCCCTCCCGATGCTCGCGGTGCGGGGGCACGGGGGAGGTCCAGGACGTCCAGCGGAGCATCTTCGGAACCGTCCTCACCGCCCATGCCTGTCCGACCTGCCGGGGGACGGGCGAGGAGATCGCCTCGCCGTGCGTCGCCTGCCGGGGCGACGGCCGGGTGCCGAAGAAGCAGGTGGTCAGCGTGGAGGTCCCGGCCGGGGTGACCGACGGCCTCGAGCTCCGCGTCTCCGGGGCGGGGGACGCGGGCCGGGCGGGCGGATCCCCCGGGGACCTGTACGTGTCCCTGCACGCGAGGCCCCATCCGGTCTTCGAGCGGCGGGGGACCGACCTGTTCGCCGTCCTGGAGGTCCCCATGACCCGGGCGGTGCTGGGCACGGAGCTCTCCGTGCGGACGCTGGACGGCGAGGAGCGGGTGAGGATCGAGCCGGGGACCGATCCGGGGACCGTGATCCGGCTGAAGGGGCGGGGCATCCCCAACCTGGGCCGGCGGGGCCGGGGCGACCTGTTCCTGACCGTCCAGGTCCAGACCCCCCGGAAGCTGTCCGGGGAGGAGCGCAGGGCCATCGAGCGCCTGGCCGAGCTCCGGGGAGAGTCGGGTGAGGGAGGCGACGCGACCCTCCGCCCGCCGGGCCCGTGACCGGGGAAGGCGAGGCGATCCGGGCCGGCGCGGGCCGGCCCCGGCCTGGGGTAGATTCCGGGACGAGATGAACGAGTGCCTGTTCTGCCGGATCGCGGCCCGGGAGGTCCCGGCCGACGTGGTGCACGAGTCCGACCACATCGTGGGGTTCCGGGACATCAATCCCCAGGCCCCCACCCACATCCTGCTGATCACCAAGGAGCACGTGTCGTCGGCCCGGGACGTCGACGAGGACCTCGGCAAGGTCCTGGGGGAGCTGTTCAGGACGGCCGCCCACCTGGCCAGGGCCGAGGGCATCGACGAGGGCGGCTGGCGCCTGGTCACGAACGTGGGGCCCGACGCCGGCCAGTCCGTCCACCACCTCCACTTCCACCTGCTCGGCGGCCGGCAGATGGACTGGCCGCCGGGGTGATTCCGGCCCCCGGGCTCCGGTGAGCTGATGGGCCCTTCGGGCCACCGGCCCCCGGACGGCCCGTATAATCGGGATCGGGCCCCGGACGGCGTGTCGGCCGGTCCGGGGCAAGCGGGAGGAACGGGACCGACGTCCCCGAGCGAGCACTTGGCGAGAGCCTCCACCCAGATCAAGATCCTGGTCCCCGGCCACCAGCCGATGGTGGCCCTCCTCGGCCAGCGCGACGAGTTCCTGAAGGCCGTCGAGGCCGCCTTCGAGTGCGAGATCGTGGTCCGCGGCAACGAGATCACGATCACCGGTCCGGAACCGGAGGCCGAGCGGGTCGGCCGGCTCTTCGAGGATCTGATCACGCTGCTCCAGGGGGGTCACACCCTCACCCGCGCATCGGTGGGGCAGACCATCGAGCTGATCAAGGCGGACGACGGCGACGTCCGGCCGGCCCAGATCCTCGGCGACGTCCTGCTGACCAGCCGGGGGACCTCGATCTCTCCCAAGACCCTCGGCCAGAAGCGCTACGTCGACGCGATCCGGAACAACACCGTGACGTTCGCCATCGGGCCGGCCGGTACGGGGAAGACCTACCTCGCCGTGGCCACGGCGGTGAAGGCCCTCCACGGGCGGGAGGTCTCCCGGATCATCCTGACCAGGCCGGCCGTGGAGGCCGGGGAGCGACTCGGGTTCCTGCCCGGAACGCTCTACGAGAAGATCGACCCGTACATGAAGCCGCTCTACGACGCCCTGTACGAGATGACCGACGCCGACGCGCTCCAGCGGCTGATGGAGCGAGGGACCGTGGAGGTCGCCCCCCTGGCCTTCATGCGGGGTAGAACCCTGAACCACTCATTCATCATCCTGGACGAGGCCCAGAACACCTCGCCCGAGCAGATGAAGATGTTCCTGACCCGGCTGGGGTTCGGGTCCAAGGCCGTGATCAACGGAGACGCCACGCAGACCGACCTCCCCCCCGGCCAACGGTCCGGGCTCGCGGTGGTCGAGGAGATCCTGGCCGGGATCGAGGGCATCGAGTTCATCCACTTGGGCGGCCGGGACGTGGTCCGCCACAAGATCGTGCAGGACATAGTGGAGGCCTACCGGGTCTACACGGAGGGCCAGGCGGCGGAGGGCCGATGACCCCCACTCCCTCCCGCGCCGCCCACTCGCCATGACCGACGACCCTCCGGATACCCCGGCCGTCCTCGTGTCGAACCGCCAGGGCATGCCCCTGGACGAGGGGGCGCTGGTGGCCGCGGCCCGGGACTGCCTGGTGGCGGAGGGCCGGGCGGGGGTCGAGCTTTCGGTCTCCCTGGTCGAGGAAGGGGAGATGGCGGACCTCCACCAGAGGTACATGGGCGAGCCCGGGCCCACAGACGTCCTGTCGTTCCCGCTGGGGGAGGAGGCCGGGGCCGGCGTGGTCCTCCTCGGCGACGTCGTGATCTGCCCGCCGTTCGCGGAGCGGGAGGTGGCCGGAAAGGGTCATCCCCACGACCTCGATGCCGAGCTCAGGCTGCTCGTGGTCCACGGGATCCTCCACCTGCTCGGGTACGGCCACGACGAGGAGGGCGAGCGGGCCGAGATGTGGGCCCGCCAGGAGCGCTACAGCGGGGTGAGGGTCCCGTGACCGTGCTCGTCGCGGTGGTGGGCCTGCTTTTCCTCTCCGGGATCGTGCTGGCCGTGGCCGAGGCGTCGATCAGCCGCATGAGCCGGGTCAGGGCCCTGGCCCTCCAGGAGGAGGGGCGGCGCAACGCCGACCGGCTGGTCCGGATCGAGACGGATCCCCCCCGCCACCTGAACTCGATCTACCTGGCCGTCATGTTCGCGCAGAACGGGTCGGCCATCATCGTGGCCATCCTGGCCGAGCAGCTCTACGGGAGCCTCGGCGTGACCCTGATCTCCATCGGGTTCACGCTGGTGTACTTCGTGTTCGTGGAGGCCATGGCCAAGACGTTCGGGATACTCCACTCCGACCGGACGGCCCTGGCCCTGTCCCCGTTCGTGATCGGCCTATCCCGCCTCCTGGCCGCCCCGACCCGCCTCCTGATCGGCCTGGCCAACGTCCTGCTCCCGGGCAAGGGGTTGAAGTCGGGTCCCTTCGTGTCCGAGGAGGAAATCCGGTCCATGGCCGAGATGGGCCACGAGGAGGGCGTGATCGAGGAGGAGGAGAAGCAGCTGATCCACTCGGTCTTCGAGTTCGGGGACGCCATCGTCCGCGAGGTGATGGTCCCCCGGCCGGACATCGTGGCCATCGACTGGCGCAAGCCCCTCCGGGCGGTCCAGGACCTCGTGCTGAAGCACGGCTTCTCCCGGGTCCCGGTGTTCCGGGAGGACCTCGACGACGTCGTGGGGATCGTGTACGCGAAGGACGTCCTCAAGGCCCTGCACCGGGGCAAGGGCGAGATGCCCCTCCGAGACCTGGTCCGCGACGCCCACTTCGTCCCCGAGAGCAAGCGCGTGGCCGAGCTCCTCAGGGAGATGCAGCAGGAGAAGTTCCACATCGCCATGGTCTCCGACGAGCACGGCTCCGTGGTCGGCCTGGTCACGCTGGAGGACCTCCTGGAGGAGCTGGTCGGCGAGATCGCCGACGAGTACGACCGCGAGGAGCCCCTGGCCCAGCCGGTGGGCGACGACACCTACCGGGTGGACGGGAAGATGCCGATCGACGAGATCAACGAGCTGCTCGACGTGAACCTCCCCCACGAGGAGTGGGACACCGTGGCCGGGCTCATGCTCGGGCTGTTCGGGGCCATCCCGGCGGAGGGGGACCGGGTGCGGTTCGACGGGCTGGAGTTCCAGGCCGAGCGGGTCCTGGGCCGGCGGATCGCCAAGGTGCTCATCACCCGGGTGGAGGAGGAGCCGGCCGAGGACGGCGTGGGGGGACGGGCCGGTGAGTGAGGCGGCCGGACGGCTCGACGAGCTCGTCGAGGCGGCCGGGGAGGCGCGCGAGCGGGCCTACGCCCCGTACAGCCGGTTCACGGTGGGGGCGGCCGTGCTGGCCGGCGGTCGCGTCTTCGCCGGCTGCAACGTCGAGAACGCGTCCTACGGCGTGTCGATCTGCGCGGAGCGCGGCGCGGCGATGCAGGCCGTGGCGGCGGGAGAGACCCGCTTCGACGCCGTGGCCGTGGTCGGGTCGGCCGAGGAACCCACGCCGCCCTGCGGCGCGTGCCGGCAGTTCCTCTCGGAGTTCACCCCTCCCGACGCCCCGGTCGTGGTGGAGACGCCGTCCGGCGAACGCGAGGTCTGGACGATGGGCGAGATCCTGCCGCACCCGTTCGGGCCCGAGTTCCTGAGCTGACGGCCAGCCGGTGGGCCATCGATCGGGGATCGTCGCCGTGGTCGGCCGGCCCAACACCGGCAAGTCCACGCTGGTCAACGCGCTGGTCGGGCACAAGGTGGCCATCGTCTCCGACAAGCCCCAGACCACGCGCCGGGGGATCCGGGGGATCCTGTCCACCGACGAGCACCAGGTCGTGTTCGCCGACACCCCCGGGTTCCACAAGCCGCGCACCCTGCTCGGCGAGCGCCTGAACCGGGTGGTGTCCGCCGCGGTGGAGGGGGTCGACGTCGTGGTCCAGGTGGTCGACGCCGCGGCCGGCGTGGGCCGGGGGGACGCCTTCGTCTTCGCCCGGCAGGTCGGGACCAGCGCGGTCCCCAGGATCTGCGCGGTGAACAAGGTGGACCGGCTCCGCCGCCCCGACGTGCTCCCCCAGCTCGCCGCCGCTGCGGAGCTGGGCGGGTTCGATGAGATCGTGCCGGTCTCCGCTCGGACCGGCGCCGGGGTGGGGGTGCTGCGCGAGCTCATCGTGGACCGGCTCCCCGAGGGGCCGCCGCTGTACCCCCCCGACGAGGTCACCGACCAGGCGATCGAGCTCCGGGTCGCCGAGATCGTCAGGGAGAAGGCCCTGGAGCTCACCAGGGAGGAGGTCCCCCACTCGGTCGCCGTGGTCGTCGAGGAGATGGGGCGGGAGGGGGACCTGACCCGGATCCACGCGGTGGTGGCCGTGGAGCGCGAGTCGCAGAAGGGCATCGTTATCGGCAGGGGGGGCGTGATGCTCCGCGAGATCGGGACCCGGGCCCGGCACGAGCTCGAGCCCCTCCTGGGGACCAGGGTCTTCCTGGAGCTCAGGGTCCGCGTGGAGAGGGAGTGGCAGCGGGATCCCCGGGCCCTCGACCGCCTGGGATTCTGATCGCCGGGAACCCCGGCCCCCGGCCCGGACGTCCGAACTCGAACGGACGGCGGAGTCCGGGAAAGCGAGAGGGAGCCATGCTTCGCAGAGCGTCGGTGCTGCTCCTGGCGGCGTCGGCCTTCTGGACGCTCGGGGCCTCGGCGGCCCTGGCGTGCGGTGGGCTGGTCGCCCCGAATGGCACGGTGAACCTCCTCAAGACCACCACGCTGGCCGGATACCGGGGCGGCATCGAGCACTACGTCACGTCGTTCCAGTTCGCCGGGGGCGGAGGGGAGTTCGGCTCGATCGTGCCCCTCCCCGGGATCCCCACCGACGTGGTGCGGGGCGGGGACTGGACCCTCCAGCGCCTGGTCCGCGAGGTTACCCCGGTGGAGGAGGAGGCCCTGTTCCTGGCCGCCGACTCGGCGAGGGTGGCCTCCGGCCCGGCCGAGGTGCTCCTGGAGACCAAGATCGACGCCCTGGACATCACGATCCTGCGGGGCGGCGGCGACGCGGTGGGGGAGTGGGCCGAGGCCCACGGCTTCCTGCTCACCCCCGACGCTCCGGAGGTCCTCGACTTCTACGCCGACCGGAGCCCGATCTTCATGGCCGCCAGGTTCGACGCCGACGCGGCCCGGGACCTCGGGCAGAACGTGGGCGACGGGACGCCGATCCACCTCACGATCCCCACGGAACGGCCCTGGGTGCCGCTCCGGATCCTCGGTCTCGGCCGGCAGCCCGTCGAGCGGATCGAGGCCGACCTGTTCCTCCTCACCGACTCCGACCGGGCCCCCGTCCTCCTCCCCGCCCCCGTGGCGGGGTCCGGACGCGAGCTGGTCACCGACGGGCTGTTCCTGGAGCGGAGCGAGCCGGCCAACGAGGCCCTGCTGGCCGACCTCCGCTCGGACAAGAAGATGAAGTGGATCCCGAAGGACCTCGACGGGATGTGGCTCACCTACATGCGCCTCGACACCACGGCCGGCCGGCTGACCTACGACCTGGCCATCGACGCCACCGGGACCGGCCAGCCGTCGCCCGTGGACGCGGGGCTGGCCGCCCCGGGCGGGGCCGCCCCACGGACCGGCCCGGCCGTGTGGCCGGTGGTCCTCGGCGCCGCGGCGCTGGGAGCCCTCCTCCTGCTCGGGCGGTCGCTCCGCCGGGGTCCCCGGATCGCCGGGCTGTAGCCGTGCGGATCCCCCTCCGCCCGATGGCGCTGGTCGCGTCGGCGGCGCTCGCCCTCTCCGCGTGCGCCGCCGACGTGCCCGGCCCCCGAGGCACCCGGGAACGACCCCGGAAGGTGGTGATCCGGATCGAGCACTCGGCGTTCCTGCCCGAGGAGGTCGGCGTGGCCGCGGGTGAGACCGTCAGGTTCGTCCTGGAGAACGGGGACCCGATCGGCCACGAGTTCATACTCGGGGACGCGGCCCTCCAGGACGTGCACGAACGGGGGACGGAGGCCCACCACGGCGACCGGCCCGGGGAGGTCTCGGTGCCCTCGGGCGGGACGGCCGAGACCACGTTCACCTTCGGCGGCGGCGGCACCCTCATCTTCGGGTGCCACCTCCCCGGGCACTACGCCTACGGCATGCGGGGAACGGTCAGGGTGGCCTGAGCTACCGCCCGGCCCACCGGATGTCGGTGACGAACCGGAGGTCCTGGGCCGTGCGGCGGTCCGAGTTCAGGCGACGCCACAGCATCCTCCAGGATGCGGGCGGAGCCAGCCGGGCCCCCCGGCACCGGTCGCGCTCCTGCCAGCATGCCCGGCGCTGGGTCATGACCCCGTGGATGTCCATCCGCTCGCCGTGCTCCCGGAAGGAGTACAGGGCCAGGCGGTACCACTGCTCGGCGCTGGCCCCGCTGTTCGTGTAGATCTCCGGGAGGGGGAGGGCGGCGCCCGAGCCCCAGGCCACGTACCACACGTCCTCCATGGTCCAGGCGCCCTGGCAGTTGCCGAAGGGCGGGCAGCCCGCCGCGCCTCCGAAGTCGTAGAAGGGCCACCGGTGCTCGGCCCGGTAGCCCCGGACCCAGGCCCTGGCCCTGGCCGGGGAGCTCCAGCCGGGCTCGATGTCGTTGGCGCCGTAGACGTCCACGCGCTCGCGGATGCCGCGTTCGTCGACCTCCTCGTTGGCCCGGTTGACCATCCGGGCCCAGGCTCGGCCGTGGGAGTTCGTGACGTGGCGCCCGTAGTTGCTCGTCCCCAGGGCCAGGGTGAGGTGGGCCTCCGGGGCCGCCGCCGCGCACTCCGCGTACCCTGCGGCGAATGCGACGGCCCCCCGCCGGATCCGGAAGGTGGGCTCGAACCGCGTGAACGTCGACGCTCCGTGGTGTCCCCAGCGGGTCATCGGCATCCCGAAGGCCAGGACGAC
This sequence comes from Actinomycetota bacterium, assembly GCA_016210805.1. GTDB lineage: Bacteria > Actinomycetota > UBA4738 > UBA4738 > JACQTL01. Next base: position 13,609 of record JACQTL010000223.1, read on the forward strand.
CAGCGAGTCGTGGGGAGCCCTCCTCCGCGCCACCGCGCGGCCGAAGGAGCAGCCCTCCTCGCGCATCCCGCCCACGGCCAGGCCCTTCACGTAGTAGCTGGACGAGGCCTTGGGAGCCCGGGGCGCCCACTCGGCCCGGGCCTGGGGCCCGGACCACACCGTCACCGCCATCACGGCCAGGGCGGCGGCCGCCGCCACCGCGCGAGTCCGAGCGTGGACCTTCCCCACCATGATCGCTTCCCCCATGTCGCCGAGCCGGCCGGGACCCGGCCGCCCGGCCTCGCCGCACGCCCCGCCCGGCCGCAGATCGGCCCCCGCCCGCGGGCGCGGAGATACTGTCGGAACAGAGGCCGCATGTCCAGCATTCCAGGCGAAACCGTCAGTGGCCGGGGGGCCGGCGGCTTGACTTCGGTGTCGGGCCGTGCTTGGATGTGTCCGTATGTCAGGTCATCATGATGACCGGACGTTTCGCGTCCGCCGGCCCGCCCGGGGGAGGGGCCGGGTGAGCTCGGCTCTGGGGGTGGACGGGCTCGACCGCGAGGGGCCGCTGCCCCTCTACTTCCAGCTCCGCGAGGCGCTCCTGAGCGAGATCCGGGACCGCGGCCTGCGTCCGGGCGACCGGCTGCCCACGGAGGCGGCCATGGAGCGGCGGTACGGGGTCTCGCGCTCCACGATCCGCCAGGCCCTGAACGAGCTGGCCGTCGAGGGGATGGTCAGGCGGATCCAGGGCAAGGGCACGTTCGTCGCGGAGCCCAAGATCCGTCACGTCCCCCTGCTGGCGTCGTTCACGGAGCTCCTCCGGAGCCAGGGGCACGAGCCCTCCCACCGGATCCTGGACTCGACGGTGACCGGCGCCCCCCCGGAGATCTCGGGGGAGCTCCACGTCGAGGAGGGCGCGCCGTGCCGGTACCTCCGGCGCCTGCTGCTGGCCGACGGCCGGGTGGTGGGCGTGGCCCGCACGTGGCTGCCCCTCGACCTGCTCGGGGAGCACGACGCCCGGTTCGAGGAGGGCGGGCCCGGGGAGGGCTCCCTCTACGAGTTCCTCCAGAGGCCCCCGATCGGTCTCGAGCTCCACCGGGCGGTGGAGACGATCTCGCCGGCCGGGGCGGAGGCTCCCGACGCCGCCGTGCTGGGGTGCGAGCCGGACACGCCCGTGCTCCTGGTCCGGCGGGTCACGTTCGACCGGGCGGACCGAGCGGTGGAGGCCACCCATCTGGCCTTCTCCGGCGAACGTTACGAGTACCGCGTCGAGCTGTTCCGGCCCCCGTCGCCGCTCCCGGCCGGCCCCGGAGGCGACCGGTGAGCGACGAGCGCCCCGTGCCCACCGAGGCCGAGGTCCGCTCGGTGGTGGGTGCCGTGGTCGAGGGGCTGACCCGGTACGCCGCCGAGCCGGCACCGGGGGCCCTTGCGCCGGCCGCCGATGCCGATGCCGTCCCCGGCCCGCTCGCGCCCGGGCCCGCCACCGACGCCGCCGACGTGGCGATCGGCGCGGACCACGGGGGGTACCGGCTGAAGGAGCGGATCGCCGGGGAGCTCCGCGAGCACGGGTTCGCCGTGCTCGACTGCGGCACCGACTCGACGGAGCC
>JACQTL010000236.1 GCA_016210805.1 Actinomycetota bacterium
CGCCGTTGGCGTCCTCGTGGTAGCTCAGGAAGGCGATGCGGGTGACGTCCGGCGAGAAGGACGGGTTGCGCTGAGCGGTCCTGGGGTCACCGTCGAACAGCGTCCGCACGGCCGTCCCGTCGGGCGCCATGTCCCGGAGCTCCTGGGAGTAGGCGTCCCAGCCCCAGGTGAACACGATCGTGGAGCCGTCGGAGGACCAGTCCGGCTCCCATTTGTTCGCCCAGTCGCCCGGGTCGGTGAGCTTGATCTCCGCCCCACCCGCGGACGGGATAGTGAAGATCTCGCTCGAGCCCCACTGCCGGTAGCCGGAGAAGGCGATCGTCCCGCCGTCGGGGGACCACGTCGGCGCGTACGTCTGCACGAACCCGCCGAGGGCCGCCTCGGTCACGGTGAGCTGCATGACATCCGTGCCGTCGGCGTTCATCACGAAGAGCTCGAGGTTCCCGTCGGGGTTCGTGTCGGTCACGCGGTCGCTGATGAACGCGATCCGGGCGCCGTCCGGGGACCACGCCGGATCGAGCTCCTGGGAGGTCGGGGTGCCCGGCGTGACGTTGACGTCGCCGGTCCCGTCGGCGTTGACCACGTGGATGTCGGTGTCCCCCTGCGCGCTGTTCTCGTAGGCGACGCGCCCGTCGGCGGCGGTGTCGGCAACGGCGGGGCCTGCCGGCCAGAGGGACAGGGAGGCGAGGAGGGTGAGCAGGGCGGAGACCGTTCGGATACGCACTTGGATCTTCCTTCCTCGCTACGTGCGCGGTCCGTGGGCTATGGGTTCCGTCCCTTGATACCGCTCGGGGAGGATCGCGGGCCGGGCCTTTGGCCCCGGCGAACCAGGGCCGATGGCCCCCCGGGATAGCGGCCTCGGCGGGACCGGACGGTCAGGCCCGGGTGCGGCGGAAGGCCTTCAGACGCTCGTTCTGGTCGAGGAGGACCTTCCTCAGGCGAACGCTCGCGGGGGTGACCTCGACGCACTCGTCTTCCCTGATGAACTCCAGCGCCTGCTCGAGTGAGAGCTGGCGGGGCGGGACCAGCCTGACCAGCTCGTCGGCGGTCGAGCTCCGCATGATCGTGAGCTTCTTCTCCCTCGTCGGGTTGACGTTCATGTCCTCGGACCGGCTGTTCTCGCCTACGATCATGCCCTCGTAGACCTCGATGCCCGGCCCCACGAACAGCGTCCCTCGCTCCTCCAGGCCGAAGAGGGCGTGCGCGGTGGTCATGCCCCTCCGGTCGGCGACCAGCGACCCGGTCGGCCTGGTCCGGAGCTCGCCGTGCCAGGGCTCGTAGCCCTCGAACACGTGGTGGAGCAGGCCCGTGCCCCTGGTCTCGGTGAGGAACTCGGTCCGAAAGCCGATCAGGCCCCTGGCCGGGACCAGGTACTCCATACGGACCCAGCCGGTCCCGTGATTCACCATCTGCTCCATCCGGCCCTTGCGCAGCGCGAGGAGCTGCGTGACCACGCCCATGTACTCCTCGGGAACGTCGACGGACACGCGCTCCATGGGCTCGTGCAGATTCCCGTTCACGGTCCGGGTCACGACCTGGGGCTTGCCCACCGTCAGCTCGAAGCCCTCCCGGCGCATCATCTCCACGAGCACGGCGAGCTGGAGCTCGCCGCGGCCCTGGACCTCCCACGTGTCCGGTCGCTCGGTCGCCAGCACCCGGATCGACACGTTCCCCACGACCTCCTGGTCGAGCCGGCTCTTCACCAGCCTCGCGGTGACTCTGTCGCCGTCCTGCCCGGCCAGGGGCGAGGTGTTGATCCCGATCGTCATCGACAGCGACGGATCGTCGAAGTGTGAGACGGGAAGGGGCCGCGGGTCCGCGGGGTCGGCCAGGGTCTCGCCGATCGTGACCTCGTCGAGCCCGGCCACGGCGATGATCTCGCCGGGCCCGGCCTCCTCGGCCTCCACCCGGTCGAGGGCCTCGGTCACGTACAGCTCGGTCACCCTGGCCGGCTCGAGGGTCCCGTCGGCCCGGCACCACGCCACGGCCTGGCCCCGGCGGATCGTCCCGTGGCGGACCCGGCACAGGGCCAGCCGCCCCACGTAGGGCGACGCGTCGAGGTTCGTGACCAGCGCCTGGAGGGGGTGTTCGGGGTCGTGCGACGGCGCCGGGATGTGCTCGAGCAGCGTCTCGAACAGCGGCTTGAGGTCCGAACCGGGCACGTCCGGGTCGGTGGCCGCCCATCCCGCCCGGGCGTTCGCGTAGAGGATCGGGAACTCGATCTGTGACTCCTCCGCGTCGAGGTCCAGGAACAGCTCGTAGACCTCGTCCAC
>JACQTL010000225.1 GCA_016210805.1 Actinomycetota bacterium
CTGTCCTCCGAGCTGTCGCTCCCCGCCGTCCTTCAGCGGATCGTGGAGCTCGCCGCCGAGATTGCCGACGCCCGGTACGGGGCCCTGGGCGTGATCGGGCCCGGCGGACGGATCGCCGAGTTCGTCACCACGGGGGTGACCGAGGCCGAGCGCCGGGCCGTGGGACGGCTCCCCGAGGGCCGCGGGATCCTCGGGGTCCTGATCCACGACGCTCGACCCCTCCGCCTCGCCGACATCGCCGACGACCCCCGCTCCGTGGGGTTCCCCGAGAACCATCCACCGATGCGCTCCTTCCTGGGAGCCCCGGTCTCGGCCCGGGGCCGGGTGTTCGGGAACATCTACCTGTCGGAGAAGCTCGGGGGCGGGGAGTTCACCGAGGAGGACGAGGAGGCCCTGGTCGTCCTGGCCGCCCAGGCCGGCGTCGCCGTCGAGAACGCCCAGCTCTACGAGGAGGCCCGCCAGCGGGAGAGGTGGCTGGACTCCGTGGGACGGATCGCCACCACGATGCTGGCCGGGGGCGAGGCGGAGGCGGTCCTCGGCCTGATCGCCTCGTCGGCCCGCGAGCTCGTGGGATCCGACCTGGCCACGATCGCGCTCCCCGAGTCCCCCACCTCCCTGGTGATCCAGGCGGCCGACGGCGCCCATGCCGAGGAGCTCCGGGGCATGTCCTTCCCCAGGGACGACTCGATCTCCGGGGATGTGATCCGGACCCGGCGACCGGTGATGCTGGCCGACGTCTCCTCCGATCCCCGGGCCTTCCAGCCGGTGGTCCGGATCGGCGGGATGGGGCCCACGATCATGGCTCCCCTGTCGGCCCGGGGCGAGGCCTTCGGGACCCTCCTGGTCTCGAACGGCAAGGGGGGCCGGGCCTTCGGGGAGGACGACCTCCGCCTGGTCGAGACCTTCGCCCGCCAGGCCGCCGTGGCCCTCGAGTACGCCCGGTTCCAGCGAGAGATCCAGCGGCTGAAGGTGGTGGAGGACCGGGAGCGCATCGCCAAGGAGCTCCACGACGGCGTGATCCAGTCCCTGTTCGCCGTGGGGATGAGCCTGCAGGGCACGGCCGGCCTGCTGGACGACGAGGCGATGGCCGGGCGGATCGAGAGCGCGGTCGAGGAGATCGACCACGTGGTCAGGGACCTGCGCAACTACATCTTCGGGCTGCGGCCCGGCATCCTGGCCGACCGCCAGCTCGACCAGGCCCTCCGCCGCCTGGCCGAGGACTTCCAGGAGCGGAGCAGCGTGGCCATCGCGGTGGAAGTGGACGCCCGCGTGGCCGCCGAGCTCTCCTCCCGGGCCGGGGACGTGGTCCAGCTCGCCAGGGAAGCCCTGTCGAACGTGGGCCGCCACGCGGCAGCGTCGACCTGCCGGCTGTCCCTGCACCGGGAGGACTCCGTGGCGGTGCTGGAGGTCGACGACGACGGGACCGGGTTCGACCCGGCCAGGGTCCGGGGCGGTGGCCAGGGCCTCAGGAACCTCCGGGAGCGGGCCGCCTCGCTGGGGGGCTCGGTGGACGTCCGGTCCGCCCCCGGGGAGGGGACCACCGTCCGGATCGCCATCCCGCCCGGGTAGGCGCTACCCGCCGGCCAGCAGGTCGCGGACCGCCTCGATCAGGCTGCCCCGGCGGACCGGCCGGCCCAGGCGGCGTCCGCCCGCCGGGGCGCCCTCCGGGCACAGGGCCACCACGCGCCGGCCACCGGCCGAGTAGAGGGCCACGAGGGCGGCGAGCCGGCCCGGATCCCACGGCCCCGCCGATCCGACGTCCAGCACCACGACGTCCACGGGGTCGACCAGCGGGCAACGGCTCCACCGGAGCCCGACGCACCCGGCATGCGGCCCGGCCGGCCCGGGGCACGCCAGCACCTCCAGGCCGGCGTCCTGGAGCCACCAGGCCATCCGCTCCCGGACGTCGGCGTCGTCGCCGACCACCAGCACGGTCCCCCGGAGCGCCATCCCGCCTCACCCGCCCCGTCCGCCGGCAGCGTGCGGCCGCAGCCCGCCGGGGAGCCCTGCCGAACGGCCCGGAGACCGGGGGCCGGGGGACCCGTGCTCGCCGAGGGCCCGGCGGTCTTCCCTGTGACAAGATGGGAAGCGTGAGCGAACAGCCGCTCCGGGTGATGCTCGTCGACGACCACGAGGTCGTCCGCAGCGGCATCCGCGCCCTGATCGAGGCCGCCGGGGACATCGTCGTCACCGCGGAGGCCGGCTCGGTCCGCGACGCGATCGACGAGGCCGAGCGGACCCGCCCGGACGTCGTGGTGATGGACGTCCGCCTGATCGACGGGAGCGGGATCGAGGCCACCAGGGAGATCCGGGCCCGCCGGCCGAAGACCCAGGTCATCATGCTCACCTCGTTCGCGGACGACGAGGCGCTGTTCGCCTCGATCATGGCCGGCGCCGCCGGCTACGTGCTCAAGCAGATCCGCGGGAACGAGCTGGTCCGGGCGATCCGCTCGGTGGGCGCGGGGCAGAGCCTCCTGGATCCCGCCGTCACCAGCGCCGTCCTGGACCGTCTGCGCAGGGGAAAGCACCTGCTCAAGGACGAGAAGCTCGCCCGGCTGTCGCCCCAGGAGGAGCGCATCCTCACCCTGGTGGCCGGGGGCAAGACCAACCGGGAGATCGGCGAGGAGCTCCACCTCGCCGAGAAGACGGTGAAGAACTACGTGTCCAGCATCCTGTCCAAGCTCGAGGTGGCCCGCCGCGCCGAGGCCGCCGCCTACCTCGCCCGCCACACCACCACCCCCGGCACCCAGTAGCGAGTCAGCGCTCGGCGGTCGACACCACCTTCGGGCTGGGCCGTCCGCCGGCGTCGACCTCGGCCTGGCGGATCCACCTGAGGAGCGTCTCGGGGCCGATGTCGAGCGATCCGGGTGATCCGAGTGACGGCATCGTGACGCTCGCCGCTCCGCTCCATCGTGGTGAGCACGGGCTGGACCGTCCGCTCCTTCACCTCGGCGGGTGCCGCCTGGACGACTGGTGCTTCTGGGTTGCCATGGTTCCTCTCCGTGTCCAAGGTTCGGAGTCTCCATGAAACCCGGGGCGGTTCAGGGCGACTCACGAGCACACGTTACTGCTCCGCCCGGCCGCCGAACGCCCCGATGTTTCTACGAACCGGGTTCGAGGCCGCGCTCTGAGGGACGTTCGGCCCGCCCGGGCAAGGACCTCCGGCACTGGTCCCGACGAGGCAGGACTCCGACCATCGCACTGAGACCGGGTGAGGACGGCGGGACCGCCGGGGACGGAGGCAAGGTGGGGCCGTCCGTGGTTCGGGCCAACCATCACCACTCAAGGATTGTGCGCGCGTACCGGAGCCCGTACCGGCGTGGCCCGTCGAGAAGGAGGGGGCGGGGTGGTGGGAAGACGGCATTCCGCGCTGGCATCCGCCGCAGTCGCCCTCACCGTGGCGGCCGCTTGCGGAGGCTCCTCGGGCGCGAGCATCGACGAGGCGAGCTGCCCTCCGGAAACGTCGGGGCCCGCCGTGACGGCCCCTGCTGACGCGCAGGAGATCAACGTGGTCGGGACGGACTTCGCGTTCGAGCCCGACGGGTTCACCGTCGACGCCGGCAGTCCAGTGGTCGTCACCTTCGAGAACCGCGGGGCCGTCGCGCACGACTGGATCCTTCGTACCGACGAGGGCGCAGAGGTCGCGGGGACGCGGATGTGTGCGGCCCCGGGCGAGACGGTCGTCGCCTCCTTCTCGCTCTCCGGCGGCACCTACGAGGCGTGGTGCTCGCTCCCTGGCCACTACGAGTCCGGCATGAAGGGCGAGGTGAAGGCCGAGCCCGCCTCGGCGGGATAGTGATGCCCACCCCGCCGGTTCGGACGCGGTGGCATCGGCTGCGGACGAACCTGGTGTTCCTAGCACCGGCGCTCCTCGGGATCGCGGTGGGGGTGGGATGGGGCTGGGCCAGTCCGATGCCGAGCAAGCGCAGCTTCGACGTGACCGCCCGGCAGTTCGCCTTCGAGCCGGGCATCCTCCGGGTGAACCGGGGGGACAGGGTCGAGCTCCGCGTGCGGAGCCCGGACGTGACCCATGGGCTCTACATCGACGGCTACGGCGTAGACGGCAAGGTGACGCCGCACGGGGAGCTCGTCGTCCGGTTCACCGCGGACCGCCCGGGCCGGTTCGCGCTGCGCTGCTCGCGGACGTGCGGCGTGTTCCACCCGTTCATGACCGGGCAGCTCGTCGTGGAGCCGAACCTGCTGTTCCCCGGGTCGGTGGGCGCGGCCGCGGGTGCTGCCATCGGCGCGGTCGTCTACGCCGCACGGACCGGCAGGCGCGAGCCGTGAGCGTCGGCAACGTCGGCCTCGAGACGGCCGATCGCGTCGACGAGGCTGGCACGACCGGGACCGATCTCTTCGAGCGGGCGCCGTTCGTGCGGCGACTCGTCCGGAGCCGATCGTTCCAGTTCCTGCTGATCTATCCGAACTTCCTCGTGTTCTACTTGCTGGTGCTCGCCGGCATCTTCGGCCACCCCCTCGGCAACGTGAACGC
>JACQTL010000226.1 GCA_016210805.1 Actinomycetota bacterium
GCCGTGGACCGGTTCACGGACCTGGACGAGGCGGACCGGGACGAGCTCCGGGTGTGGCTGGGGCGCTTCGACTCCCGGTACGGGTTCATCTCGCAGGTGCTCCCGCTCGCCGACACGCTCATGGAGAAGCGGTACGCGTACTGCCGGCTGCTCGAGCGGCGGCTGCCCTCCAGCCCCTCCGGATCGATGGACCTCGGGGACCAGGTCCAGATGACGCACCTGCGGGTCGAGAGGACCGGCCAGCACGACCTGAGCCTGGAGAGGGGCGGGGGCGTGCTGCGGACGTTCGGGGAGGGAGGGCCGGGGGGCTACGAGGAGCTCCTGGCCCCGCTGTCAGAGCTCATCGCCCGGCTGAACGAGCGGTTCGGCATCGACCTGTCGGAGGCCGACCGGCTCCACCTGGAGGGGATCGGCGCAGACCTGGCGGCTGACCCGGAGGTCCAGCAGCAGGCCGCCGTGAACACCAGGGACAACTTCGGGATCGAGTTCGACGAGAGGTTCCTGAAGGCGATCGCCGCGCGGATGAACCAGGCCGGAGGCCCTGACCATCAGGCTCCTCGACGACCCCGACGCGCGGGCCGAGGCCGCCGCGCTCCTGATGCCGCGGGTGTACGAGCGGGCCCGGGTGGCCTACCAGAGGGCATGCCCGATCGGCGAGCTGCTCGGCCGCAGGGAGGACAGGCACCTCGAGCTCAAGGCGACGCTCCGCTGGGACCTGAGGGCGGGGGAGAAGAGCAAGCTCGTGGAGAGCGGGACCCTCAAGACGGTGGCCGCCTTCCTGAACTCGGAGTTCGGCGGGACCCTGCTGATCGGGGTGGCCGACGACGGGAGCGTGGCGGGACTGGACCACGACTATGCCACCCTCCGCCGGGAGGGGAAGGACGACTCCGACCTGTTCCTGCTCCACCTGAACCAGCTGATCGAGAACGCGGTGGGGCTGGCCGCGGCCGCCAACGTGACCACCACGATCCACCATGTGGACGGGCACGACGTCTGCCGGGTCCACGTAGAGCCCTCGGGCCATCCGGTCGAGGCGGAGGTCGCCGTCGCCGACCGGCGCGGGCAGGTCTCCAGGCGGCCCGCGTTCTTCGTCCGGCTGAACAACGGGACCCGCGCGATCGAGGTCCAGGTCGAGCGGGAGCGCTACGTGGCCCAGCGGTGGGGCCGGCGGGAGCCGGGAGGGGAATCCGACCTGACTGATAGGATTTGAGCGAGATGGCAGAGGTCGCCACCCGTTCCACGTTCACGTCCGAGGCGCTCCCGGCTCCGGAGGGGGAGCCCGCCTTCGTGCGCTCGCTCAGGGAGCGGGCCCTGGAGGAGTTCGAGGCCCTCCCCATGCCCTCCCCGGAGACCGAGGAGTGGCGGTACACCGACGTCACCGACCTCGACCTCGCCTTCGAGCCGTTCGCCGACGGCGGCGGTCCCGAGGCGGTCAAGCGGCACGGGCTCCTGGCGGCGGCCGGCGTGGTCGGCGAGCGGGCCGGCCTGCAGATACAGCGGAACTCCGAGGTGATCTCGCGCCAGGCGTCCGAGGACCTGGACAGCCGCGGCGTCGTCTTCACGAGCCTGGAACGGGCGGCCGCCGAGCATCCCGACCTGGTCGAGCCTCACCTCCACGCGCTGGTCCCCACGGACCGCTCGCGGTTCACCGCCCTCCACGGGGCCTTCTGGACGGGGGGCACGTTCCTCCACGTCCCCGCCGGCGTGGCCGTCGAGCTGCCCATCCAGACCCTCACTTACCTGGACGCGGACGGCGCCGCGGTCTTCCCCCGCACGCTGATCGTCGCCGAGGAGAGCGCCCAGGTCACCTTCATCGACCGGTACGTCTCTCCGGCCCTGTCCAGGGCCCTGTCCGCCGGCGTGGTCGAGATCGTGGCCGGCCCGGCCAGCCGGGTCAGCTACGTCAACCTCCAGGAGTGGGGCGACGGCGTGCAGCACCTCGCCGTGCAGCGCGCGGTGGTCGGGGCCGACGCGAAGGTCCGCTCGCTCGGGGTCGCCTTCGGGGCGACCCTGGCCCGGACCGAGGTGGAGAGCGTCCTGGAGGGCGACGGGGGCTCGTCCGAGCTCCTCGGCCTCTACTTCGGGGACGCCGACCAGCACATCGACCACCGCTCGATCCAGGACCACGTGGGCTCCCGGACCTCCAGCGACCTCCTCTACAAGGGAGCGCTCCAGGGATCGTCCCGGGCCATCAACACGGGGACGGTGATCATCCGGCAGGGCGCGCACCGGTGCGACGCCTACCAGACGAACCGCAACGTCCTCCTCTCCGAGACGGCCAAGGCACACTCGGTGCCGAACCTCGAGATCCTGACCAACGACCCCGTCCGGTGCGGACACGCCGCGAGCGTGGGACCGGTGGACGAGGACGAGCTGTTCTACCTGCAGACCAGGGGGATCCCCGCCGACGAGGCCGAGCGGCTCATCGTCACCGGGTTCTTCCGCGAGGTCCTCGACCGGGTCGCGCTGGAGGAGATCCGCCGTGGGCTGGAGCAGGCCATCGAGCAGGAGCTCGACCGGGGCCGCCGGGAGGGTCCCTGAGATGGCCCTGGTCAGGGTGGCCTCGACGACCGACGTCCCCGAGGGCGAGGCCCGGCGGTTCGAGGTGGACGGCCGGGAGGTCGCCGTGGCCAACCTGGGGGGCGGCCAGTTCCGGGCCATCCACGACGTCTGCTCCCACGCGCTCGCCTACCTGCACGAGGGCGAGGTGGACGTGGACCTCGAGACCATCGAGTGCCCGAAGCACGGTTCGACCTTCGACCTGTCCACCGGCCACCCGCGCAGCCTGCCGGCGACCCAGGGGGTGGCCGCCTACCGGGTGAAGGTGGAGGGCGACGACATACTGATCGAGACCGAGGACGAGGTGAGCGCATGACGACCGAGACCGCCGTCGCGCAGGCGACTCTGGAGATCCGGGGCCTGCGGGTCACGGTGGAGAAAAAGGAGATCCTCAGGGGGATCGACCTCACCGTCCGCCAGGGCGAGACCCACGCCCTGATGGGCCCCAACGGCTCCGGGAAGTCGACCCTGGCCAACGTGCTGCTCGGCCGGCCCGGCTACCTGGTCACCGCGGGCGAGATCCGGTTCCGGGACGAGGACGTCCTCCCGCTCTCGCCCGACAAGCGGGCCCACCGGGGGCTCTTCCTGGCCTTCCAGTACCCCACCGAGGTGCCGGGGGTCTCGGTGGTGAACTTCCTGCGGACCGCGTACCAGGCCGTGAAGGGGGAGCAGCTCTCGGCCCTGGCGTTCCGCAAGCACATGAAGCAGAAGATGGCCCTCCTGGGCATCGACGACACGATGGTGAACCGCTACGTGAACCAGGGCTTCTCGGGCGGGGAGAAGAAGAAGAATGAGGTCCTCCAGCTCGCCGTGCTGGAGCCGGAGATCGCGATCCTGGACGAGACCGACTCCGGCCTCGACATCGACTCGCTGAAGGCGGTGGCCGAGGGCCTGGACCAGCTCCGGGGCCCGGGCCTGGGGATGCTGATCATCACCCACTACCAGCGGATCCTGGACTACATCACCCCCGACTTCGTCCACGTGATGCTGGAGGGGCGCATCGTGAAGTCCGGGGGCCCGGAGATCGCCCACGAGCTCGAGCAGAAGGGCTACGAGGGCCTCCGACAGGAGCTGGGTCTCGAGGCGGATGGGGCCGGCCGGGCCGGACCGGCCGGCGGCGAGTAGTAGCCTGGTGGGCGGGATGGCCGAGGCGCTGCACGAGCGGACGGGGCTCGACGTCGACGGGATCCGGAAGGACTTCCCGATCCTCTCGCGGGACGACGACGGGCGGCCGCTCGTCTACCTGGAC
>JACQTL010000250.1 GCA_016210805.1 Actinomycetota bacterium
GGCCAGCGGGTAGACCGCGGCCACCACGGCGATGCGGCCATCCTCCCCGCCGGTCCCCCGGCAGCCCGGGAGGACGGCCAGCGCTGCCGCGGCGGCCAGCGCCATCGACGTCCGGCGCGCCGGGAGGAAGGGCCGCCGCCGGGGGGACCGCCCCGGGTGCCGGGCGGCCCCCGCGCCGCGAGGCAGGGCGGGTCGGCTCCACACGGAGGCGATCCTATGCCGAGAATGATTATCATTTCAACTCCGGCCAACGCACGACCTGCCCCGAAATCCCCCGAACCGTTGCGAACTCCCCCGCCGGCCCGGTACCCTCGCTCCGCTCGGGGAAGCCAGGGGGAAAGGTCGCGCCGTTGTCCGTCCGCACATCCATCGGTCCGTTCGCTCGCCGGTCCTGGCTCACGGTCGCGACCGCGGTCTCGATGCTTCTCGCGGTGCCGGCCCTCCCGGCGTCCGCCGGCCCCGAGCCCCCCGTCGCCGTGGACGACGCGTACACGACCGACGAGGACACCGCCCTCGTGGTGGACGCGGACACCGGCGTTCTGGCCAACGACTCCGACCCCGACGACGACCACGCCACCCTCGTCGCATCACTAGTCACCGACGTCGAGAACGGGGTGCTCGCCCTGGAGGCCGACGGGTCGTTCACCTACACGCCGGCCCCCGACTACAACGGCGAGGACACGTTCACCTACGAGGTCTCCGACGGGACCACGGCCGTGGGCGCCACGGTCACGATCACGATCGAGCCCGTGGACGACCCGGTGAACGGCCCACCAGTCGCTGTGGAGGACGCCTACCAGCTGGCGCCCGGAGAGACCCAGCTCGTGGTGGAAGACCCGCTAGAGGGGGTCCTGGCCAACGACACCGACCCCGACGACGACGAGCTCATCGTATCGGCGCCGGCGCCGGACATTCCCTTCGGGACAGATCTGGGCGGCACCGTGACCGTGAACGCCGACGGTACCTTCACCTACACCCCACCGGCCGAGTTCGGGTGCGCGGACGTGGACACCTTCCTGTACACCGCGTCCGACGGGGAACTGGCCGACTCGGCCCTCGTGGAGATCCTGCTGCTCCTCGAGCCCGTGCCGGGCGAGGCGAAGCTGTCGCTGTCGTCGAAGTTCGTCGAGTACGGGACCCTGATCACGATCACCGGCCGCCTACCGGCCCACGCCGTGGCCATCGACCCGGTGCTGTCGATCTTCCGGACCCCCGTGGGGGGCAACCGCGTGCTCCTGGCCCAGGGCCCCGTGGACGAGAACGGGAAGCTGGTGGTCGACAAGAAGCTCTACAAGTCGAACTTCTTCCAGGTGGAGTGGGAGGGCGACCTCTGCCTGCTGGAGGACGACAGCGCCTCGAAGAAGGTCACCGTGAAGGCCCGGACCACCGGCGCGCTCTCGGGGTTCTACAGCACCCTCGGGAAGTTCAAGCTCTACCACGACGCGGTCGACCCCACGTTCGTGGGCAAGGTGATCCCGAACCACGCCGGCCTGAACCTCTGGCTGGTCCTCCACAAGAAGGTGAACGGCGCCTGGAAGCTCGTGTTCAACCAGAAGTTCACGCTGCCGGCGTCGAGCGCGGTGGGTGGCCAGATCGTCGGCCTGGACAAGGACCTCAGGTACCGGATCCGGGCGGTGTTCAAGGGACACGCGGACCACGCCCGCGACGAGTCGCCCTGGTTCTTCTTCCGGTTCACCGGCTGACCCGGTCCCTCAGGGCGACCGGCCGACCAGGTCGGCGACCTCGCCGATCATCGAGGTCAGGTCGTGCTCCCGGGGGGTGAACACCCGGGCCACGCCGGCCTCCCGCAGCTTGGCGGCGTCCTCCTCGGGGATCACGCCGCCCACCACCACTGGGACCCGGGCCGGGTCGACGCCCTCCGCGGCCAGGGACCTGAGGACCTCCGGGACCAGGAGGTTGTGGGCGCCGGACAGGATCGAGAGCCCGATCACGTGGACGTCCTCGTCGACCGCCGCTCGGGCGATCTCCTCCGGTGACAGACGGATCCCCTGGTAGACGACCTCGATCCCGGCGTCGCGGGCCCTGACCGCGACCTGCTCCGCCGCGTTGGAGTGCCCGTCCAGGCCGGGCTTGCCGACCAGCATCCGGAGCCGCCGGACCCCCAGGCGGTCGGCGGCCGCGGCCACCCGGCGGCGGACCTCGTCCAGGGACCTGCGGTCGCCGCCCCCCAGGGCCCGGTCGGACACCCCGGTCGGAGCCCGGTACTCCCCGAACGCCTCGCGCAGCGCGCCGGCCCACTCCCCCGTGGTCACCCCGGCCCTGGCCGCCTCGATCGACACGTCGACGAGCTCCTCCCCCGCGTCGGCGGCCCGGCGCAGGTCGTCCAGGGCCGTGGCCGCCGCCCGGGCGTCGCGCGACGCCCGCCACGCCGCCAGCCCATCGAGCTGCTCGGCCTCGTCGGCGGGATCGGCCACGTCGACCGCGAACCGCTCCGACCCCTCCCCCGGCCCCTCGACCAGGGGCGAGGGCTCGGTCTCGGTGAGCCGGTTCACCCCCACGGCCACCCGCTCCCCGGTCTCGAGCTCCCGGAGGCGCCGCGCGTGCGAGGCCACCAGGCGCTCCTTCATGTAGCCGAGGGCCTCCACCGAGCCCCCCATGTCCATCAGCCGGCCGAGCTCGTCCCAGGCCTCGGCGGCGATCCGGTCGGTCAGCTCCCCCATGGCCACCGAGCCCTCGAACAGGTCGGGATGCTCCAGGAGGTCGGTCTCCAGAGCCAGGATCTGCTGGGCCCGGAGGGACCACTGCTGGTCCCACGCCCTGGGGAGCCCCAGGGCCTCGTTCCACGCCGGAAGCTGGACGGCTCGGGCCCGGGCGTCCCGGGAGAGCGTCACGGCGAGCATCTCGAGGAGGATCCGGTAGACGTTGTTCTCGGGCTGGAGCGCGTAGAGGCCCAGCGAGTTGACCTGGACGCCGTAGCGGAACCGCCGGAGCTTCGGGTCCTCCACGCCGTATCGCTCCCGGGTGAGCCGGTCCCACAGGAGCGTGAAGGCCCGCATCTTCGCCGTCTCCTCCACGAACCGGATCCCCGCGTTGCAGAAGAACGAGATCCTCCCGACCAGCGCGGGCAGGTCGCCCTCGGGCACCCGGCCGGTGGCCCGGACGTGGTCGAGGACGGCGCACGCGTTGGCCAGCGTGAAGGCGACCTCCTCGACGGGCGTGGCCCCGGCCTCCTGGAGGTGGTACGAGCACACGTTGATCGGGTTCCACCGGGGGGTCTCCCGCGCCGCCCAGGTGACCAGGTCGGCGGTCAGCCGCATCGAGGGCTCCGGAGGGAGCACGTACGTCCCCCGGGCCAGGAACTCCTTGAGGATGTCGTTCTGGGTCGTGGCGGCCAGCGCTCGCCGGTCGGCCCCCTGCTCGTCGGCCACGGCCACGTACAGGGCGAACAGCCAAAGAGCCGTGGCGTTGATCGTCATCGAGGTGTTCATGTCGGCCACCGGGATCCCGTCGAGGACCGTCCGGAGGTCTCCGAGGTGGCACACGGGGACGCCGACCCTGCCCACCTCTCCACGAGCCATGGGGTGGTCGGAGTCGTAGCCGGTCTGCGTGGGCAGGTCGAAGGCGATGGACAGCCCGGTCTGCCCCTTGGCCAGGTTGGTCCGGTACCTGGCGTTCGTCACCCGCGGGTTCCCGTACCCCGCGTAGGTCCGGAAGATCCAGGGGCGGTCCCGGTGGCCCGCCCGGTCCCGGTCGCCGACTCCCTCGCCCGACGCCATCGGCGCAAAGCGTACCCTCGGGCGGGGACCGGCTAGCAGACCTCGTTCAGGTAGGGGTAGGGGTCCACGGCGTTGCCGCCGCCGGGGTGCCACTCGAAGTGGAGGTGGGGCGCCGTGCTGGACGCGTTGCCCGTGTTGCCGACGTAGCCCACGACGTCCCCGGCCTTCACCGAGCCGAGCTTCCCGAGAGCCGACAGGTGGGCCCCGTAGGTGTACCCGTCGGCCCCGTAGACCTTCACCGAGATCCCTCCGAGGGGCCAGTTCGTGGCGTCCGAGGCGGTGCCGTCGAACGGCGCGTACACGGCGTTCCCCGCGGGGGCGAAGATATCGTTCCCCTGGTGCGTGCGACCCCCGGACCGCGGGTCCCCGAAGGTGCTCGAGTAGCCGTACGGAGGCTGGACGGGGCAGAGGAACAGGGGCCCGTCGCCCGAGAGCCCGGGGTGCCCCCCGCGGGCGGCCCTGGCCGCCTGGCGGGCCGCGCGGGCCGCGGCCCGCAGCTCGGCACGGTGCTTGGCCGCGAGGTCGGCGACCAGCGCGTCGATCTCGGCCTCGGCGTCGGACAGCTCGGCCAGGATCGAGCTCTGCTCCGCCAGGTTGGTCTGGAGCACCTCTTCCTGGGCCTCCAGCTCCCTGGCCTGGTCGACCTGCCGGGCCCGGAGCCGTTCCAGGTCGGCCTCCTCCAGCTCGAGCTCGCTCCGGAGGTTGGCCACCTCGTTGGCCAGCTCGGCGTCGGTCTCGGTCACCGCCTCGACGAACTCGACCCGCTCGGTGAGCTCGACGATCGACCGGGCCTGGAGGATGAACTCCAGCCCGCTGGCCGGTCCCTCGATGAACGCGTCGCGAGCCCTGGCGTCCAGGCGGGCCCGCACGGTCTCGTACCGCTGCCGGGCCCGCTCGATACGGTCCCGGAGCGCCGCGAGGTCCTTCAGAGTGTCGTCCAGGGCGTGGTGGGCCCGCTCCACCCTCCCGGCCGCCGCGTTGACCTCGGCCCGGAGCGCGGCGAGGCGGGACTCCTGCGCGCCGACCTCTCGCCGGATCTGCTCGAGCCGCGCCTTGGCCGCCTCGAGCTTCTCCTCGGTCTCCGAGGCCGCCCCGGCGTCCACGGAGCCGAGCACGAAGAGGGCGAGGGCGAGCGCCGCGCCGGCGGCGCGGCGCCACGCGGGGGCGCGCGGACCCCGGTCCGTACCCATCGTCGCGTCTTCCTCTCGGCCCGGCTCGGGTGCTCGTCCACGAGCCTGACCCGCCGGGCAAGCCGTTTCAACCACCTACCGGGCGGGGCCGGACCGCGCCGGCACCGCCCCGGACCGGAGCAGCCTAGCGCCCCGAGGCCCACGGCGACAGCCGGGGAGCCGGGAGGTCAGTGGGCCACGCCTCTGGACAGGTCCGTGCCGGGGAGCCCGAGGTCCCGGGCGATCAGGATGCGCTGGACCTCGCTGGTCCCCTCCCCGATCTCCAGGATCTTCGAGTCGCGGTAGAACCGGGCCACCGGGAACTCCTCGATGAACCCGTATCCCCCGTGCACCTGGACGGCCTCCCGGGCCACGGTGACGGCCATCTCGCTGGCGTAGAGCTTCGCCGCCGCAGCCGCCGCCTTGTACGGGCGGCCCCTCTTCCTCAGCCAGGCCGCCCGGTAGGTGGCCAGCCGGGCGTTGTCCACGGCGACCTTCATGTCGGCGATCTTGAAGTGGATCCCCTGGAACGCGGCGATCGGCCGGCCGAAGGCCTGCCGATCGGTGGCGTACCTCACGCACTCGTCCAGGCATCCCTGCATGAGCCCGACGGCCAGCGCGGCGATGGCGATGCGGCCGTCGTCCAGCGTCTTGAGGAACTGGGCGTACCCCTTGCCCCGCTCCCCCAGGAGGTTCTCCTCGGGGACCCGGCAGTCGTCGAAGGCCAGCTCGTGGGTGTCGCTGGCCCGCCACCCCACCTTCCGGTACGACCTCCCGACCTGGAAGCCCGGCGTGTCGGTTGGGACGATGATCGCCGAGATCTCCTTGTGGCCGTCCCCGGTCTGCCCGGTGGTCGCGGTCACCGTGACCACCCGCGTGATCGGCGTGCCGGAGTTCGTGATGAACGACTTCGAGCCGTTGATCACCC
>JACQTL010000037.1 GCA_016210805.1 Actinomycetota bacterium
AACGCCGTGGGACCCCCGTCCGCCCAGTGGATGACGTGGTGAGCGTCGCACCACGACCGGGGCCGGTCGCACCCGGGGAACCGGCACCCGGAGTCCCTCACCCCCAGGGCCCTCCTCATCCCCGAGGGGACCACCGGGGTCCTCCTGCCCACGTCCAGGGGCTCGGAGGCTCCCCCGAGCAGGACCCTGGACACCGAGGAGTCGCAGGCCCACCGGCGGGCCGCCCCCGGGGTGATGGGTCCGACGTCCTCGAGCTCGGAGGTCCCCCCGCCCGGGCCCCGGAGGGCGTCCAGGGACACGGTCACCACCACGTGGGGCCGCTCGGTGGCCACGGTGGGCCGCTCGGCGGAGTCCAGGAAGGCCCGGCACACCTCCGAAAGGGCGTCGGCCCTCCTCTGGGCCGGGGTCCGGTAGTCCGTGCCGTGCTCGGTCCTCACCGCGTGGTCGGCCGCGGCCCGGATCGCCGTGAGAAGCACCTGCCCGTTCTCCGGGTCGAGCTCCCCGTCCACCCGGACCATGCCGAAGGCCGTGGGGGAGGCGTGGAGCCACCTCCGGCGATAGGCCTCCTCGGCCTCGTCCTCCACCCGCTCGGGGTCCACCGCCTGGGCCCAGTACCTCGCCACCCGGTCCAGGTCCCTGAGGCCCAGGGATCGGGCCTGGCCCACCAGCACTTCCTCCACCCCCGAGAAGGCCTCCGGGTGGTGCTCCCTGGCCCTGATGAGGACCCGCAGCGCCCCGGATGAGACCTCCCCCTCACCAAGGGCCCGCCGGGTGGCCGGCATGTCCTGCAGGGCCCGGCACGCCCTGACCCTCCAGGACGCCTCCGACCAGGACAGGTTGTGCCGCCAGGTCAGCCATGAAGAGGTGGACGTGCACCCGTCGGTGACCAGGTAGGCCCGCCTCTGGTCGAGCTCGGCGAGCACCCTGGCCTTGAGGGCCTCCAACACCCGGGAGGCCCGCTCCAGCTCGGCGTAGTCGGACTCCAGGGAGTCGGTGTCCACCCCCGCCGGATCCTCGGAGGCCATCTCCTCCAGGCACGACCGGAGCGTGCTCACGGGACCATCTCCATCTCGAACATGTGTTCGGACAATAGCAGGGGGTAGTGACACTCAGGCGTGGGGCTCGGGCCGCCGGTGGGGGTTCACGTCGATCCTCCGACACCACTGTTCGACACCTTCTCCCGCAGTCCCACTTCGCTGAGCAGCACGTTCAGCCGAGGCGCGCCCGCGATCTGGACCTCCAGATGGTCGGGGAGGATAGCGACTTCCTCGACGAGGTCCTCCACCAGGATCCGGCGCTCCTGCTCCGTGGCCTCCGCCCATAGCCGCGCGACGTCGAGCTCCTGGAGCACCCGAGCGACCTCCTCGAACCGCAAAGCGAGCGCCTCGACTTCGGTTCGAGCTTGGTCTCGGCGACGCTCCTCCGCCTCCGCGGCTTCCTGTTGCCGGCGGAGCCGCTCCTCTTCGTCGTGGAAGCCCTCCGCGGTGATGTGGCCGCCGTAGTAGAGGTCGAGCAGCTGCCGCCGCCGCTGGCGCAGCTCGCCGGTCCCCAGGGACCTCCGCCGTCCCTCGCGGCGAACCCCTGACGGGGGCCCCGCCGCGAGCTGCCGGCGGATGGCCTCCTGGAGCTCCGCGTCCTCTGCCAGGAGGCGCATCCCCAGCAACACGGCCCTCTCCAGGCAGACGGCCGCTCTCGCCGGCTGACGGCACCCCGCGCCGCGATGCCGGCACCGGTAGTACAGCCGACCCTCCGGACTGCGATGCACCGACGCGACCCGGCCGCACAACCCGCACCGGACCGCCCCCGACAGCGGGTGCCTGCTCCGCCGGCGCTGCTCTGTCATCAGCGTCCGGTTGGCCCGCTCCCACTCCTCGGGGGCGACGAGGGCCTCATGCGCGCCGGGGTACCACTCGCCATTCAGGAGCACCTCGCCCAGATAGATTCGCGACAGGACGATGCTCCGGACGGTCGAGAGCTTGAGCCCGACCCGCTCCTCGATGGCGGCGAGGCTGAGACCCTCAGCCCTGAGCCGGAACACCTCGCGGACCCTCGGAGCGTCCGCGTTCGGGACCAGCCGGCCGTTCGACCACGAGTACCCGGTCTTCGGACGGTTGGTCCATTTGCCCTCCCGCGCGGCTTGCTGCATGCCGAGCTTCACGTTCTCGACGAGCTGCTCCCGGTAGAACTGCGCGAAGGCCCCGAGCACGTTGTAGAACATCCGCCCCGTGGCCGAGGACAGGTCGAGCTTCTCGGTGAAGGAGTGCAGCCCGACCCCGTGCTTGGCGAACCGCTCCGCCAGGAGCACGAGGTCGCCGAGGTTCCGGGAGAGCCGGTCGAGCTTCCATATCAGGACGTTGCTGACGTGGCCCTGCTCGACCATCGCCAGGAGTTTCTGGAGCCCCGGCCGCTCGAGGTCCTTCCCCGACCGCCCCGGGTCCTCGATGACCGTGACCGGCCCGAGGTCATGGAGCTCCGCGTAGGCCCGAAGCTTGTCCGCCTGGCCGGTGATCGAGAAGCCCTCCGCTGCCTGTTCCTCCGTCGACACCCGGCAGTAGGCGAACGTCAGCACGTCTGCGCTCTTCTCCGTCCCGCTCAGCGATCCGGAGAGCGATTCCGACGGGGAGGCCGGACACGCGAGAGGTCCCGGTCACGACGCATCGCGCCTCGCCATCGGCCACCGCGCCCACAGCACCGGCGGCCCGTCCCACTGATCCTCGTCCGGACGCCACACAGCATCCGGCTCCCCACCGATGTACCCCGACGCCGCGTCGAGCGCCTCCTCCGCCGAGATCGCGACGAACTCGACTGCCGCCGGCTGGAACCCCTGGGCGACCTCGTACCGGTGCAGCCCCGGCTCGACGCCCTCGCCGACGTCCTTGCCGATGTACTTGGCGAGGTATCCGGCGGCCGCTCGCGCCTCGTGCAGGACCGTCGCGCCGTCCCGGCTCCCCATCAGCCGGATGTCGACGAACCCATGCCGCCACGACTCCTCGATGACGCCCTTCGCGATGAAGCTCCCGACGCCGGCATGGACGTGCAGCCCGTGGCCCGACCTGTGCCACTCGGGGACCCAGGCGTACGGGAACGCCTCGCCTCCGGTTCGGACCCTGAGTCGCCGGAAGAACGCGCCGACGTCCCTCCGCAGCTCACGCGGATCGTGACAGCCGCCGCCCCGGTAGGTACACGTGATGAGCCGGTTCAGTCCGTTCGCGGCCGAGTACCGCCGCAGCTTCCCGCGCGCCCGCCGGTCCGCCTCCAGGCGGGCACGCTCCACATCAGGCGAGCCACCCCGCCTCGGATCGGTGCTCCGGGCGACCCAGCGGTCCCCCCCTGCCGCCTCGCC
>JACQTL010000230.1 GCA_016210805.1 Actinomycetota bacterium
CTGCAGGACCTCATCGCACTTCATCTCGGACAAGGCCTCGCCTCCTCGCCACATCCCACAACCTGCTCTCGAGGGCCTTTCTTCCGCGATGCAGGCGCGACATCACCGTCCCGATGGGGACCCCGGTCATCTCGGCTATCTCCCGGTACCTGAACCCCTCCACGTCGGCGAGGAGCACGGCGATCCGGAACTGGTCGGGGAGGGAGGAGAGGGCATCCTGGACCTCCTGATCGGGCAGGGACTCCATCACGGAGATCTCCGCCGACGGCTCGAGCCCCTCTCCCGCGATCTTCGAATACAGGGACCTTCCGTCGATCTCTTCCGCCGGGACCGTCCGCGGCCGCCTCTGGCGCTTCTTGTATTCGTTGATGAAGGCATTCGTGAGGATGCGGAACAGCCAGGCCTTCAGGTTGGTCCCCTGGCTGAACCGATGGAATGCTCGGAACGCCCTGAGGACGGTCTCCTGGACGAGGTCCTCGGCGTCGGCCCTGTTCCTGGTGAGACGGAGGGCTGCCGAGTAGAGGCGAGGGAGGAACGGCAGGACCTGCTCCTCGAAGGTGTCCCGGAGGTCGTCCGGTCCGGGAGCCTCGGATCCGGGGACGGAGGGCATCGCCGTGGCCGCGCCGGCCGCGCTGGGGGTCATGGTGCGACCTCCGCCGAGGCGAGGAAGGCCGAGGCCTGCTCGCGCCCCGCCGCGATCAGCTCCTCCGTCCTGGAGAAGTCGAACGGGCCCACCGCGACCGGGCAGGAGGACGGCAGGACCACGACCCGGGCGGAGGCCGCGAAGCACTTGGCCAGGTCGTCGGTGGTCGGACGGAGCATGAGGGCGGCGGAGTACAGCAGGATGTCGTGCAGGTGCCGGAGCCGCGCGGGCGGCGGGCAGCGGGACGACGCCGCGAGCACGACGACCTCGTCGGCACCGGCGTCCACGGCCGGGCCCACCGGGATGTTGTCGACGATCCCGCCGTCCACCAGGCGCTCGCCCCCGATCGTCACGGGCGGGTAGACCCCCGGTATCGCCGTCGAGGCGAGCACGGCATCCACGGCCGGGCCCGAGGAGAGCACCCGCTCCTCGCCGGTCTCGAGAGAGGTCGCCACCACACGGAGCGGGATGGCGGCCTCCTCGATGCGTGCATAGGGGACGCACGACTCCACGAGGGCCCGAAGACCGAGGCTCGGGTAGAGGGCCTTGCGATACAGGGCCGAGACCCGGTGCCAGCCCCAGGGCGGAAGGATGTCCTGCCGGCGAGCCCTCAGCCAGGTGGCCTCCAGCTTGCGGACCCCCTCGATCGTTGGCTCCCCGGCCACGGCCGCGGCGTTCATCGCTCCCACCGACGTGCCGACCACGAGGTCCGGAACGATCCCGGCCTCGAAGAGGGCCCGGAGCTGACCCACCTGCCAGGCGCCCAGGGTTCCTCCGCCGGACAGGACGAAGGCGCGCATCAGGATGCCCTCCCGGATCGTCCCCGCCGGCCGAGCGCTGATCGGCGTCCGCAGCCGGGGACGTTCATGCCGCCCGCCGCTCCGCCCGATCCCGGGCCGCCGCGTCGGCTCGCGGAGGCGCCGCCTTCGCCCGGGCCACGTCGGGGTCCCTCGGGTCGAGTGCGAGGACCGGGTGCCGCTCGGCTCTGCGGCGGACCGTCCTCAGCTGGATCCTGGTCTTTTTCACCTCTCGCTCCTGGCCGGCATGGGGGCCGACTCCTGATCGAGGGAACGCGGAGGTGGGCCGGACCAGCCCGGGAATGTCGCGTGGGTGACCATGTCGGAGCGAGCCTCGGCCGGCGCTTCCCGGGCCGCCGTCGTATGTTGGTTGGAGTCCCCGCCGAGACCCGGGCCGAAGCCGCCCCGAGGATCGGTCGCGCAAGGAGAAGGAGGTAGCGCTGGCCACGACGTTCGCCCCCCCGGGCCCCGAGGCGCCCCGGCTCCGGGACGAGCCGGCTGGCGGCGTGCCCTGGCTCGACCGGTGGGGGTTCCCGGTGGCGATCGGGGCGGCGGTCCTGTTCGGCGCCCTGGCCGTGATGGCGGCGTTCTTCGAGCCCGTCCTGCTGAGGGCGGACCGGCCCGCCCAGCTCGCGGTGATCGACCTGCGCGGCGGCTGGGTGGACGAGGCGATGGCGTTCCTCTCCCTGCTGGGAACCCGCTACGTGATCGGGGCCCTCCTCGTCGCGCTGGGCGCGGTGGTCCTCCTCACGGGGCGGTGCCGGTTCACGCTGATGGTCCTCGTTGCGGCGTTCCTCCTCAACCCGGTGGCCGAGTTCATCCTCAAGGAGGGGCTGATCGCGCGGACCCGGCCGGACGTCCTCCAGCTCGTTCCCGGCCGGGGGGCGTCGTTCCCCAGCGGCCACGTCCTGGCCAGCGTGGGCTTCTTCGGCATGCTGCCGGTGCTGGCCTGGGAGGCCACCGGGCGGACGTGGGTCCGGGCAGCCGCCGTGGTGCTGGGGATCGGGGTCGTCCTCGGGGTGGCCTTCTCCCGGATGTACCTCGGGGTGCACTGGCTCACCGACGTGGTCGGCGGGCTCCTGCTCGGGACCGCGATCGTCGTCGGGACCCATCGGGCCCTCCGGGGCCACCACCTCCACCGGTCGAGGCGATGCTGCCCGCAGGGTGACCGGCCGGCATGGACCGGGCGTCAGGGCCCTCGGCTGCCCTCCAGCCTGCTCCGGTAGGCGGCTACCGCCCGCTCCGCCACCCGCTCCGGCCGGTCGTTGGTCTCGTCGGCCTCGTGCTCCAGCCACTCCCACAGGTCGTCGCGGAGCCGGACCGTTCCGGCCCGGGCGCCGTGCTGGCGGGACAGGGAGACGTAGACCAGGACGACCAGGCCGATGAGGAACAGCACGGCCACCAGGATCGAACGGGCGAACGGGTCCCCGTGCCAGATGACCACGGCGTCCGGGGACCGGTCCAGGTCCACCCGGAAGGCCCGCCACAGGTACACGAATATGTACGAGCCCGTGTAGGCCAGGAACCCGACCAGCCCGGCCAGGGCGATCTTCCTCTTCATGTCCTTTCCCCCTCACCATGCATGATCGCCGGGATCACCCGGCGAGCCCGCTCCCGGATGTCCTCGGGAGGCGGGACCAGCTTCCCCAGGATCGAGTTGGCCACGAGCCGCCTGACCGGTACGGGGGCCCTTCGGTGGACCGCGCCGAGGGCGAGCAGGAAGACCCCTCCGAGGAGGACCAGCCCCCCCGTGGTCCCCCCGGCCCACAGCGGCCACGGGTTGTCGTGGAGGATCCCGGAGGGGTCCTCGAAGGAGGCGGCACCGGCCACGGCCAGCAGGACGCCGGCCACGGCGAGGGTGGCCCCGGCCCCCAGGTACGTCCACCGCGGGCGGAAGTCGCGGCAGTACGGGTCGTCCGGGGCAACGTCCTGGCCCGCCGACCGGGCCGCCGCCGCCACCACCCCGTGCACCCCCCTGACCCAGGCGATCCGCCGCCGGAGGCCCCGGTTGGGCACCAGCCGCCGGAGCCCGTCGGCCAGGAGGATCCCCGCCGACACCAGGATGCCCGCCCCCATCAGGCCGGGGACGAAGACCGCCAGGGCGGGCTGGGGCTCGGTCATGCCGCCACCTCGACCCGGGCCCGGGTGACGGTGCCGGCGGTGCCGTCCACCTCGATCAGATCCCCGTCCACGATGGCCCGGGTGGCTCCCTTCACGTTGAGCACCGCCGGCACGCCGAACTCGCGGGCCACGATGGCCGCATGCGACAGCGGCCCGCCCTCCTCCAGCACGATCCCTCCCGCCACCAGGAACAGCGGCGTCCACGAGGGGTCCGTGCTCCGGGCAACCAGGATCTCGCCGGGGACCAGGTCCCGCCCCTCCGCCAGCGCCCGGAGGACGCGGGCCGGGCCCCGGACCGTCCCGGGGCTGGCCGCCCAGCCCCGCAGGACGTCGCCCACCATGGGGGGGAGCGCCTCGATCCCGGGGAGACCCTGGAAGGTCTCCGGCAGGGGCTCACCCGCTTCCGCTCTGGCCAGGGCGTTCCCCCGCCGGGCCAGCTCCTCGGCCGACACGGGCTCCCCTCCCAGCAGCATCTCCTCGAGCTCTCCGTCCGAGAGGACGAGGACATCGTCCCGGTCGGCGAGGAGGCCCGATGCCTCCAGTCTCCTGGCCGCCTCCAGGACGATGCGCCGCTCCTCCCCTCCCAGGACGAGCAGGGCGGCCTTGGCCCTCTCCCGGAGCGCCAGGAACCGGGAGGCGTCGGCGGCCATCTTCCGGAGCAGCCGCCCCCGGACGTCCACGATCTGCCCGGTGAGCACCCGGGTGATCCGCCACCTCCACGAGCGGCGGAGCCGGGCCCGGAGCTCACCCAGGGCGACCTCCCGGGCCGAGGAGGTCGCGGTCAGGCGCTCGTCGGGAGAGGCGTCCCTCCCCAGGCCACCGCACCGAGCGATGCATCCCCACACGAACGCCATGTCCTCGTCCCACGTGGGCCCTCCGTACAGGGCCATCGAGCCGAAGTGGCGGATCGCGTCGTGCACGGCATCGAGGAAAGGCTCTGCCTCCTCCCCGAGGGCGCGGATCCGCTCTTCCGCCCCTTCGGACGGACCGGCCATCAGGGCCCCATAGGCGGGGCCGGTGCTCACCCGCTCGGCATAGAGGTCCCACAGGCTCACCGCGCAGTTGCACCCGGCCTGGGCCGAGGGACGCGGAGGGGCCGTGATCCGCTGGGCCCACAGCGGGGCCTCCTCCGCCCCCACCCACCGTGCCAGGGCCATCTCCAGGGCCCGATAGGCAGCGGCGGCGCCGGCGGCGGCGGCGACCTCGGCACCGTAGCCTCGCCGGGCGAGATCCCGGACCCGTGCCCGGTACCCGAGGAGCCGTTCGACGGGGAGCTTCCGCAGGTCCACCCGGAGGACCAGGATCCCGTCCACGGCCTGGGCGAACAGCTCGACCTCGTCCTCCACACGCTTCCTGGTCCGGAGGGCCCGGAGCCCGGCCAGCCCTCGCCGGAGCCGCCCGGCCGAGGGCTTCCCCTCCTCCCCCTCGGTGAGGACCCGGCCCAGGTACTGGCGCTCGACCTCCGCCCCCGAGCCCCCGGGCATCGAGGCCGCCGCCTCCCGCAGCACGGACAGGTTGAGGGCCGCCCGGCCCCGGAACCTCCCGAGGGCCATGTACTGCCCGCCGTTTCGTGGGGGACGGATCCCGAGCTCCGCGAACAGCCGGCGGAACCCCTCGTCGAGCATGGGC
Source organism: Actinomycetota bacterium (assembly GCA_016210805.1). GTDB lineage: Bacteria > Actinomycetota > UBA4738 > UBA4738 > JACQTL01. Next base: position 5,191 of record JACQTL010000230.1, read on the forward strand.
GCGTTGATCGTCCACAGGAGCGGGGGGAGGACGCGCGGGAGCATCTCCTGCACCCCCGCGGGCGTGTACACGGCCCCCGGAGCCGGCTCGGTGTCGAAGGCGTCGTCGTCGGCCCGCAACGGCTGCTGCACGGTGATCGGCCTGGTCTGCAGGATCAGGATCCGACCCCCCGCCTGCGCCCACTCGATGTCCTGGGGCGAGCCCATCCGACGTTCGATCCGAAGCCCCAGGCGAGCCAGCTCTTCCAGGAACTCGGGCCGTTCCTGCCCGGGCGCCCCCCGCACGGCAAGGGCCGCCCGCTCCACCCGGAAGTCCAGCGGGGTGACCCGTCCGGACACCAGGGCCTCCCCGAGGCCCCGGACGGCCTCCACCCGGATGGTGTCCGGCTCTCCTTCCGGGTCGCGGGTGAACAGCACACCCGCCCAGTCGGCGGGTGCCATGGCCTGCACGATGACCGCCATGGCCAGGTCGTCCTCGGGGATCCCCTCCCGCCGCCGGTAGGCCCGGACCGACGGTCCCCACAGCGAGGCCCAGCACCGCCTCACGGCGTCGAGAACCTCATCCTCGGTCCTGACGTCGAGGAAGGTCCGGTACTGGCCGGCGAAGGAGGCGGCGGCCAGGTCCTCGGCGGTGGCCGAGGAGCGGACGGCCACCGGCGTGGTGGATAGGAACTCCCGCGCCGTCCCACGGATGGCCTCCTCGAGGGCCTCGGGCATGGTGTCCTCGAGGAACGCCCGGTCCACGCGGAGGGTCTCGGCCTCGATGGCATCGGCGGATGGCAGCCCGGCCTCCCTGAGCTCGGCGAGGAGCGGCTCCAGGCCGGCGCGGTGGACGAAGGTTCGGTACGCCTCGGCCGTGAGCGCGACGGCGGGTGGGACCGGGAAGCCGTGGCTCACCAGCCGGTCGAGGGAGGCCGCCTTCCCTCCCACCTCGGAGGAGTTGGCGCCGGATCCATCGATGCGCCGGGAGAACGCCCGGGCCGGGGGCGAGCCGGCCGGCACCCCCAGGGGCGGGAGGTGCTCGGCCTCTCGACGGGTGATCGACCGGCTCGCCATGACCCGTCTCCCTTATCCCTGGGCCACCTGGGCCACCTCCATGGAGGCGGCCACCCCCTGACGGAGGTCCTCCGGGAGGGCGCCCAGTCCGGCCTGCATAGCCCCCATCTCACGGCCGCGCTGCTCCTCGGGGAGCTCCCCCAGGACGGCCAGGTGGCTCCGGATGAGCCTCACCCGGGTCTCGTGGGGGAACTGGGACAGCGCCCAGGTCCTGCTGGCCACCAGTGCGCTGTGGTCCTCGTCCGAGAGCGTCTGGATGGCCTGGAGCATCTGTCCCATGGCCTGGCCACGCTCCTCCTCTCCCATCCCGGCGAAGGCCTCCAGGCGGGACTTGAGCATCGTCCTCCTGCTGTCCTCGTCCAGGACGGCCAGGGTGGCCGCCATGTCCACCATGTTCATCGACATCGTCTTCTCCTTCCTCCGAGTCCTCTCGCGGACCCGGTCCTAGGCCGAGAGGATCCCGGCCATGGTCGCCATCACCGGCTGCCGCTGCTCCTCGGGGAGGGCGGAGACAGAGGCCATCTTGGCCTTCATGACCTCGCGCCTGTGCTCCTCCGGGAGCTCCCCCAGGCATGCGGCGTTGGATCGCATCAGGGCCTCGCGGTCGGCAGTGGGGAGATCCGCCAGGACCCCCACCATGGTCTGGAGGAACCGGAGCCGCCGCTCCTCGTCCACCCTGACCAGGCCGTCGAGCAGGCGGCGCATCTGCCCCCGCCGCTGCTCCTCGGGCTGACCGGACAGCACCGCCACCCGGCGGGAGATGAACTCCCGGCGGCGGTCCTCCTCCAGGTCGCAGGTCCGGCCGGTGACGATCCTCACCGTCGCCCTCCACTCGTTACGGAGGGCGGCCGCGCGGACGGGTACCGCGAGCACGAACCCGGCGGCGATGAGCACCGTGCCGATGACGAACCCGGCCTCGTTCGTGTCGGGGTGGAACTGGAGGAACCGGCCCATGAACGAGACGATGTAGCCGTAGATGATCGCCCCGAACCCCGCGTAGAGCAGGAGCTGCTTGGCGATGGTCTGCCACCATCGCTCGTCCCCCTCCCGGATGGTCGTCTTGAACCACCCCCGGAGGGGCACCAGGACCAGCCAGGCCCCGGCCACGATGATCCCGCCGTCCCAGTTCTTCACCACCAGGGTGGTGAACGGGAGCTGGCCCATGAAGGCGTTCAGGAACCCGTAGAGCAGGATCAGGATCCCCACGAACAGCACGTTCTCCCGGAGGGCCACCGCCCACCAAGAGGTGGCCCAGGGCTCGCCGAGGAGCCGTCCCCGGCGCATGAGCATCTTCAGCATCCCCCGCAGGGGGATGATGGTGATGATCCCCCAGAAGGCCAGGACGAAGCCCCACCAGTTCCAGGTCGGGAGACCGTACTCGGGCTGGAGCGCGAGC
>JACQTL010000231.1 GCA_016210805.1 Actinomycetota bacterium
GAGGAGGCCAAGGAGCCTCCTCCTCCCACCGACGAGGCCAAGCAGCCTCCCCCCACCGACGAGTCGAAGCCACCTCCCCCCACCGACGAGGCCAAGACTCCTCCCCCCACGGAGGAGTCCGTGAAGCCCCCCCCTCCTTCCGACGAGGCCAAGCAGCCCCCACCCACCGACGAGCCCAAGCCCCCGCCGACCGAGGAGGGCAAGGAGCCGTCGAAGGAGGGGGAGGGTGCCAAGGGCCCGAGCGCGCCGAAGGGGGAGAAGATCCTGAAGGTGGTCTTCGGGGACAAGGTGGACACATTGATGCAGCCCGGCGGGGGGAAGGCCGGCGTCTCGCCCGGCGGGGTCATCAAGTCGGCAAACGGGGCGCTGGGCGGGAAGGCTCACGTGGAGAACGTTTCGTTCAAGCCCGGCCCGAACGGCACGGCGGAGGTCGTCCTCGAGGTCAAGGCCTCGGAGGGCACGATGATCCCGGGCGTCAAGGTCACGGGCCACATCGGAGTGAGTAACGGCAAGGTCCACGTGAACCTGTCGGAGCTGCCCTCCGGTGTCGACGCGATCCTCATGGTCTTCGACATGAACGCCGAGGCCCTGCAGGCGGAGGTCTCGGCCGCAACCGCGAGCTTCAACCTCAGCCTGGCCCAACGGGGTCTCCAGGTGACCGGTGTCTCGGGCCAGGGGTTCCTGGTCCTCGAGACCGGGCCGAGGTAGAGCGGAAGCGATGGATCTGGGCCACGCTCGGGAGGTGATCCTCGGGTGGCTCATGCTCGAGCCCGCCGTCTCCGTGCTGGGCGGTGACGAGCCGTTCGCCGAGGGCCAGGACCCGGCCGATTTCTCCCTGCTTCTCTCGGTGGCTCCCGAGCCGGCGGTGGAGGTACGCGCGGAGGCCGATCCGGCGTCGTCGGGGCTCGTCGCCATCCGGAGCTCCTCGGCGTCCGGTCCCCCGGGTAGGGATCTCGGCCAGGTCGCGCCGTCGATCTCTGCGGGAAGGGCGGGGCTCCTGGAGGCCCGGGCCGACGGCTCGGCGATCGTGATCGAGCACCCCTGCTACCTGGACGGGTTCACCCGCCAGAGCTTCCTTTCCGCGCTGATGGAGGTGGTCAAGGCCCGCCGCCAGGTGGATCGCATCCTGGCGGCCATGGTGGGGAACGCCCGGCCTGCGCCCGCGGCTCGGCTCTCCCCCGAGACGCTCTCCGGGCTGCCGGCCGTGACCCCACCGGTGGTCGCCCCGGCCTGGTACGCGACCCACGTCGTCCCTCAGGGCGGGATCCAGGCGTGGGCGGCCCCCGACCCGTCTCAGCAGCCCACGGCGACGCTCCAGGCCGGAGTCGAGCTCCAGGTGGCCGAGTGGCTGGGGGCCTGGGCCCGGGTCGCGGGACAGAACGGGTGGTCGGGGTGGGTCGACGCCCGGATGCTGGTGCAGAGATGAGACACCCTGGCGCCGCCGGGCGCAGGCCGGTCGCTGCCGGAGCGCTGGGCCGGGGCCTCCTGGTCGGGGCGTTCGTGTGGGTGCTGCTCTGGCTCCTCACCGGGATCGCCCGGGCCGACAGCCACAGCGGGTGCTGCGGCGGGGGCGACCACGGGACGGCCGGGGGTGGGGCCGCCGTGGCCGCGACGGCCGCCGTGGCCGCGTCGAGCAGGCAGAAGGACCGCGAGAAGTCCTGCCAGGAGCTGCTGGCCCGCAAGGAGCGCACGGCGGAGCGGGCTCGCCGGGCCGACGAGGACACACGCGCGGCCATGTCCCTCCTCGCGAAGATCCGCGCCGACATCAACCGGGCGGAGGCGGATCACCAGGCCCTCATGGGCGAGCTCGCCGGAGCGGCCGCCTACTTCGCCGGTGCCACCGCGGCGGCCGGGGCGCTGGCCAGCCTGTTCGTGCGGACGATCTGCCAGCGGGTGGCCCAGATGTACTCGGGCATGGCCGCCGAGGTCGGCCAGGTCCCGGCCACCCTGTCGCGTCTGCGGTTCGAGTCGAACATCGCGGGCCTGGGCAGGAGGCTGCCCTACAAGCCCCCGTTCCACCAGGACAGCATGACCATGCTGATCCAGGACATCCACCTCTCGAGGTTCCGCCAGAAGCTCATCCTGGAGAACGCGGACGCCGCCATCTCGTGGGCAGCGGCGGCGGATACGGCGGGCGGTGTCGTGGGAACGGCCACGGGGGCCGGGATAGGTGGCCTCATCGCGTCGGAGGCTCCCGGCCTCCTGGACCCCCTGAAGAACGGGCTGATCATCGAGCATGCGAACGCGCTGAAGGGGCACCGGGACATGGAGGCGAGGGTCGAGGAGCTCCTCAGGGAGCGGAAGGCGGAGCAGGAGCGCGCCAGGGAGGAGGCTTCAGACGCCGCGAACCGCTACGAGTCCGAATGTGGGGGCGGCGGGTGATGTCGTCGGGCCGGGCGGGACGTCGATCGAGAGAGCCGACCGCAGGGGGTGACCGGTGATGGGGGCGACCGTGGACTGGGCTCGACTGGCCGCATGGGCCAGGGAGGAGGGGTTCGGGGCCGGCGAGGGGACCGCAGACGCCGACGGCTCGATCGATGTTCCGGGACCCGGCGCGCCGCTCGGGGTCGCCGTCCGGCTGGCCCCGGACAGGGTTCTCCTGGAGCACTCCTTCCAGCTCGATCCGGGGGAGCTGGGGGGCGCGACGGGGACCGATGGGGAGACCCTGTCCGCCCGGGCCTCCCTCGAGCGGGCCCTCGACGAGGCCCCAGGTCTCCTCCGGGGGGAGATCCGCTCGACCGGCGGGACCGCCTCCATCAGTCTCACGACGACCGTCCACATGGACGGCCTCTCCAAGCACGCGTTCGTGCGGGCGATGGACGAGCTGGCCAGGACCCGCCGGTCGCTGGACCGCCTCCGAGCCGACGTCGCGCGGTCCCGGGAGATGCTCGGGTCCATCCACGCCGGCATGGAGGAGTCCCGCCGGCGCATGGAGGAGGCGACCCGCCGGGAGGAGGCGGAGGCAGCGCCGGCGTCCACCACCACCGCCCCTCCGCCGGGGGCCGCGCCCGTGGCGATACCGACCGCCGCCCCGGCGTGGGCGCCGACCCACGTCGCGCCGCAGTCGGGCCTGACGGCGTGGCCGGCGCCGGACCCGTCGGCACAGCCCGTCGCCCGGCTCCAACCCGGCACCGAGCTCCGAGCGGTCGAGTGGAACGGCGCATGGGCCAGGGTGGACGCACCCAACGGCTGGTCCGGATGGGTGGACGGCCGGCTGCTCGTCGCCACGTGACCCTCGCGTTCGGGCCCGACGCCCAAGCGTGGCGACCGGCAGGCGCTCCGAGCGGCTCCCGTTTGTCCTGCTAGCCCGGTGTTTGGGATGATGCGGTCCCGGGCGATCCAACGCGGCCCGCGGGTTCCCAAGGAGGGGTGAGATGACGGACCATCGGCCCTGGTTCGCGAGCTATCCGGAGGACGTACCGAAGACCCTCGGCGAGTACCCCGAGCGATCGGTCTACTCGATCTTGGAGGACGCCGCGCGCCGCCACCCCGACCGACCGGCGGCGGCCTGGGCGGTGCCGGGCGGGAAGACCCTCACCTACCGCCAGCTCGTCGGCGAGGTGGAGCGGTTCTCCGCGGTCCTGTCCGCCCTCGGCGTGGGCAAGGGCGACCGGGTGGCGCTGATCCTCCCCAACTGCCCGCAGTACGTGATCGCCTACTACGCGACGGTGCGTATCGGGGCGGTGATCGTGGGCAACAACCCGCTTTACACGCACCGCGAGCTGGCCCACCAGCTGAACGACTGCGGCGCGGAGGTCGTCGTGGTCCTGGACCGGCTCTACCCGAGCCTCGCCGCGATCGAGGCCGAGTACATGCCGCGGGAGGTCATCGTCACGTCGGTGACCGACTACATGAAGTTCCCGATCAACAAGCTGGCCCCCATCAAGCTGAAGAAGGAGGCCCGGCACGAGGGGCAGCCCTGGCCCCCCGTCCCGGCCGGCGCCGCGGTCAAGTGGTGGAAGGACCTCATGAAGTCGGCGGGCTCGCCGCCCCCCGTGGCCGAGGTGGACGCCCGGTCGGACCCGGCCGGGTTCATCTACACCGGCGGGACCACCGGGCTGTCCAAGGGCGCGATGCTCTCCCACTTCAACCTGGTCTCGAACACGATGCAGGGGGCCGCGTGGTTCCCCGACCTCGTGGACGGGCAGGAGGCCGTGATGTGCGTCCTCCCGTTCTTCCACTCCTACGGGATGACGGTGTGCATGAACATCGGCCTGTACAAGGCGGCCAAGCTGATCCTGCTCCCCCGGTTCGAGCTGGACATGGCCCTCAAGGCCATCGCCAAGGAGAAGCCCACGCTGTTCCCGGGTGTGCCCCGCCTGTACATCGCCTTCAACGAGGCCGAGGAGACCCGGAAGTACGACCTGTCCTCGATCCGGGCCTGCCTGTCGGGCGCCGCGCCGCTGCCCCTGGCGGTGGCCGAGAAGTTCGAGGGCATCACCGCCGCCCGGGTGGTGGAGGGCTACGGGCTGACAGAGACGTCCCCGATCACCCACGCCAACCCGATCTCCGGCAGGCGCAAGGAGGGTTCCATCGGGCTGCCCGTCCCCGACACGGACTGCAAGCTGGTCGACCTGGACGACCCCACCAGGGAGGTGGAGCCCGGACAGGAGGGCGAGCTGGCCCTCAGCGGGCCCCAGATCATGCTCGGCTACTGGAACCGGCCCGACGAGACGGCCGGGATGATCCGGGAGGACGCGAACGGCGTCCGCTGGCTCTTCACGGGCGACATCGCCAAGGTGGACGAGGAGGGGTACTTCTCCATCGTGGACCGGAAGAAGGACATGATCCTGGTCTCCGGGTTCAACGTGTACCCCACCGACGTCGAGCAGGTGCTGTACCGCCACGAGGCCATCGAGAAGGTCTGCGTCGTCGGCGTCCCGGACCAGACCACCGGGGAGGCCGTGAAGGCCTTCGTGGTGCTCCGCCAGGGCCACACCGCGACCGCGGAGGACATCATCGCCTTCGCCCGGGAGGGCCTGACCGGGTACCGGGTCCCCAAGCGGATCGAGTTCCGCGAGGCCCTGCCGGAGACGCTCGTGGGCAAGGTCCTCCGCAGGGTCCTCCTCGAGGAGGAGAAGCAGGGGGCCGGTGCCTCCGGAGCCTGAGCGATCCTCCGGCCGGGGGATGCGGCCGGAGGACGTTTACGACCTGACCGGCGTGGCCGACCCGCGCGTCTCGCCGGACGGCTCGCTGGTGGCCTTCGTGGTCTGGCGGCTCGACCGCGAGGCGAACGAGCAGCGGAGCACGCTGTGGGTCGTCCGCGCGGACGGGTCGGACCCTCCCCGGCAGGTCACCTTCGGGGAGTCGCGCGACGCCGACCCCCGGTGGTCGCCCGACGGCCGGTGGCTGGCCTTCACCTCCAAGCGCGACGGCGACACGATGCAGCTCTTCGTGATGCCGGTGGGTGAGCCGGGCGAGCCCAGGAAGCTCACCGACCACGACGAGGACGTCGAGCAGCCGGCCTGGTCGCCCGACGGCACCCGGATCGCCTTCGCCTCCCGGGTCCGGGACCCGGCCTACGAGGAGGAGGACGAGAAGAAGCGCCGGCCCCGCCGGATCACCCGGCTCCGGTACCGCCTGGACACCGAGGGGTGGGTGGCCGACCGCCCCCGCCACCTGTTCGTCGTGCCGGTGGAGGGGGCCGAGCCGCCCCGCCAGGTCACCCACGGCGATGCGGAGGACGAGCGCCCGTCCTGGTCGCCCGACGGCACCCGGATCGCGTTCGCCTCGGCCCGCCACGAGGACTGGGACGTCACTCCGATCAACGACGTCTACACCGTTGCCGCCGACGGCTCGGGCGACCCCGAGCTGCTCACGGGCATGGACGGGTGGTGCTCGGCCCCCTCCTGGTCCCCGGACGGCGGCCTGATCGCCTACCTGTTCACCCCGGGCGTCTTCGACGAGCCGCGCCACGGGCAGGTCGCCGTGGTGGACGTGGCGAGCGGGGAGCGCCGCCTGCTCACGTCGTCGCTGGACCGGAACTGCGCGCCGTACCCCGAGCTCCGCGAGCCCGTGTGGGAGCCGGGCGGCGAGGGCGTGCTGTTCGCCCTGGAGGACCGGGGCACCGTTCCCCTGTACCGCGTGGCCGCCGACGGCTCCTCCGCCCCGGAGCAGGTCCTGGCCGGGGACTTCTGCGTGACCGGGTTCGACGCGGCCGGCGCCGCGGTCGCTCACGTCCGGAGCGCCGTGACCTCGCTGCCCGAGCTCTGGGTCGGGGAGCGCCGGCTCACCTCGGTCGGCGGCCCCTTCGCCGAGACCTGCGAGCTCGTGGACGCCGAGCCGTTCACCGCGACCTCCGCGGACGGGGCGGAGGTCCAGGCCTGGATCGCGCGGCCCGCCGGGTCCGTGGAGGGTGAGCGGTACCCGCTGGTCCTGAACGTCCACGGGGGCCCGTTCACCCAGTACGGCCGGCGGTTCTTCGACGAGTTCCAGGTCGAGGCCGGAGCCGGGTACGCCGTGGTGTTCTCCAACCCGCGCGGGTCGTCGGGCTACACGGAGGAGTGGGGCCGGGCCATCCGCGGGCCGGCCGACGGCGGGCCGGGATGGGGGTCCCTGGACTACGAGGACGTCATGGCCGTGGTGGACACCGCGCTCGAGCGGTTCGACTTCCTGGATCCCGACAGGGTGGCCGTGATGGGCGGCTCCTACGGCGGCTACATGACCTCGTGGATCGTGGGCCACACCGACCGGTTCCGGTGCGCGATCTCGGAGCGCGGGGTGAGCGACATGGCCGCCCTGGACCTCTCCTCCGACTGGGCGGGCTTCCTGAAGGGGTACATGGGGGCCTACTCCTGGGAGGATCCCGAGGCGTACCGCCGGGTCTCGCCGATCGCCCACGCCGCCAGGATCACGACGCCGCTCCTCATCCTGCATTCGGAGGACGACCTGAGGTGCCCGGCCGGTCAGGCCGACGCCCTCTTCACGGTGCTCCGGTCGCTCAAGCGCGAGGTCGAGCTGGTCCGGTTCCCCAAGGAGAGCCACGAGCTGTCCCGCTCGGGGAGCCCGGCGCACCGCGTGATGCGGTTCCAGGTGGTCCTGGAGTGGCTGGACCGCCACCTCAAGCCGCAGCCCGAGGTCTGACCCCGTTCAGCCGGCCGGCCGCCGGCGGTGCCCGTCGTGGTGGCCGATGGCCCCGTTCGACGGAGCGGAGCGAGCCTCCTAGACTCGGACGCCATGCCCGGCCGGAACCCGCCTCCCGACGCCGCCCTCCCCCCTGCCGGCCCATGGCCCATCACGGCCGCCTTCGGGTCCGGCGGGCTCGGCGTGGCCGGGGTCGCCGCGGCCGAGCTGGCCGGGGAGCACGGCACGCCGCTGCTGGTGGTGGACGAGGACCACGTCCGGCGCCGGTGCCGGACGTTCGCCGGGGCCTTCCCCCGGGCCCTGTACGCGGTGAAGGCGTTCACGTCCCGCAGGCTGGTTCGGATCGCCCAGGAGGAGGGGATGGGGCTCCTCGTGGCCTCCGGGGGGGAGCTGGCCGCGTGCCTGCGGGCCGGGGCCGACCCGGCCCGGATCGCCTTCCACGGGAACAACAAGTCCGACGAGGAGCTGGAGCTCGCCGTGGCCACGGGCATCGACCTGGTGATCGCCGACAACGCCTCGGAGCTGGCCCGGTTGGACGCGATCGCCTCCGGGACCGGTCGCCGCCAGGCCGTCCTGTTCCGGGTGATCCCCGGGGTGAGCGCCGGGACCCACAGCTTCGTCGAGACCGGGGAGCTCGACTCCAAGTTCGGCACCCCGATCCCCGGGGGACTCGCGCTCCGGGCCGTGGCCCAGGCCGCCCTGGCGCCGGCGCTCGAGCTCCGGGGGATCCACGCCCACGTGGGCTCCCAGATCGTCCGGGCCGAGCCGTTCCTCTCGGCGGTGGACGTCCTCCTGGACTTCATGGCCGAGGTGAGGGCGGAGCTCGGCGTGGAGCTGCCCGTCCTGGACTTGGGGGGCGGGTTCGGCGCCGTCTACACCGACGAGCGCCCCCCCGACGTCGAGGAGGTCGCCGCGGCGATGCTCGACCGGGTCGCGGAGGGCTGCCGGCGACGAGGGCTCCCGGTTCCCGAGGTCGTCGTCGAGCCCGGCCGGGCCGTCGTGGCCAACGCCGTCCTCACGCTCTACCGGGTGGGCTCCGTGAAGGAGATCCCGGGCGTGCGCAACTTCGTCGCGGTGGACGGCGGGATGTCCGACAACATCAGGCCGGTGCTCTACGGGGCCCGGTACACCGTGGCCGTGGCCCATCCGGTGCGCCGGGGGGCTCCCCGGACCGTGACCGTCGTCGGGAAGCACTGCGAGTCCGGTGACGTCCTCGCCCGCGACGTGGACCTCCCCGATGACCTCGCGCCCGGCGACCTCCTGGCCTTCGCCGCGACCGGGGCGTACGGGTACTCGATGGCCAGCAACTACAACCGGCTGGGCCGTCCGGCCGTGGTGGGGGTCCGGGACGGGCGGGCCGAGGTCTGGCTCCGCCGCGAGAGGCCCGAGGACCTCGACCGCCTGGAGGTCGATCCCGAAGGCGACGGGTCCGCCCGGCCGGCCGGTTTGACAAGCCGGGCGGAAGGCGGCAGCATCCCGCCCCAATCGGATACGGAGCCCGGGCGCCGCACCGCCGGCGGCCCGGGCGCGACCTCATCCAGAGAGGCGGAGGGACGGGCCCTGTGAAGCCTCGGCAACCCCGGTAGCGCGGGGTGCCAATTCCTGCCCCCGGGATCCGGGGGACAGATGAGGGAACTCTGGATGGAGGGTTCGCCGCCGGGCGAGCTCTCCGCACGTACGGGTCGCACGGAGCAGTCCTGGGAGGGATGCCTGTGTCGACGTTCCTGATCGGGCTCTCGTGCCGCGAGTGCGGCGCGAGCTACCCGGCGGACGCGCGCTCGGTGTGCGAGGCGTGCTTCGGCCCGCTGGAGGCCCAGTACGACCTGGACGGGGTCCGGCGCGCGATGACCGCGCAGTCCGTGGCCGCGGGCCCGCCCTCGCTCTGGCGCTACGCTCCGCTGCTCCCGGCCTCCTTCGAGCACCGCGTGGACCTCGGCGACGGGTTCACCCCCCTGACCAGGGCGGAGCGGCTCGGCGCCGAGCTCGGCCTTCGGGCCCTGTACCTGAAGGACGAGACGCGGAACCCCACCCACTCGTTCAAGGACCGCGTCGTCTCGGTGGCCCTGACCCGGGCCAGGGAGCTCGGGTTCGACACGGTGGCCTGCGCGTCCACCGGGAACCTGGCGCACGCGGTCGCCGCCCACGCCGCCGCGGCCGGCCTCCGGGCCGTGATCCTGGTCCCCGCCGGGCTGGAGGAGGGCAAGCTCGCCGCCACCGCCGCCTACGGGGCCACGCTGATCGAGGTGGACGGGACCTACGACGACGCGAACAGGCTGTCCTCCGAGGTGGCCGACGAGTCGGGGTGGGGGTTCGTGAACGTCTCGCTCCGCCCGTACTACGTCGAGGGCTCCAAGACGATCGCCTTCGAGACCGCGGAGCAGCTGGGGTGGCGCCTGCCCGACCACGTCGTGGTCCCCGTGGCCTCCGGCGCCCTGCTCACCCGGGTGGCCAGGGGTTTCGGGGAGCTGGCCGAGGTGGGCCTGGTGGAACCCCGGCCCGTCACGGTCTCCGGGGCCCAGGCCGCCGGGTGCGGTCCGGTGGCCGAGGCCTTCGCCCGGGGCGACGAGGAGATCCACCCGGTCCGGTGCCCCGAGACGATCGTCCGTTCCCTGGCCATCGGGGACCCCGCCGACGGCGTGTACGCCCTCCGGGAGGTCCGGGCGTCGGGCGGCTCGATGGTCGGGGTGAGCGACGACGACGTGATCGAGGCGGTGGCCCTCCTGGCCCGCACGGAGGGCGTCTTCACCGAGACGGCCGGCGGGGTCACCGTGGCGGCGCTCGCCCGGCTGGTCGAGCGGGGGGCCATCGACCCGGACGAGACGGTGGTGGCCTACGTCACGGGGATGGGGCTGAAGACGCTGGAGGCCTTCGCCGGGAGGTTCGTCCCGGCGGCGAGGATCTCCCCGAAGGTCCAGGCGGTCGCGGAGGTGGTCCCGTGGTGACCGTGCGGATCCCCTCGGCCCTCCGTCCGGCCGCGGGCGGGGAAGGCCGCGTGCCGGCCTCCGGGGGCACGGTCGGCGACGTCCTGGACGACCTGATCGCCAGGTTCCCGGGGCTCCGGGGACGCCTGCTCGACGACGAGGGGCGTCTCCGCCGGTTCGTGAACGTCTTCGTCGACGGGGAGGACGTCCGGCACGAGGGCGGCCTGGCCCGGCCGGTCGGCGAGGGCCAGGAGATCTCCATAGTCCCCTCCGTCGCCGGGGGCTGACGGGGGGCCGTCGCCACGGAGCGTTCCCGCCCGTGGGTGGGCGGTTGCATGAATCTCCGCTATTCTGCATACTCATGCATCCCATGCACGAAGATGCTGCCGTTCCCGTCGCGGTCCTCGGGGCCTCGGGGTTCTCCGGAGCCGAGGCGCTGCGCCTGCTGGCCGGCCACCCGGCCTTCTCGGTGGTGGCCGCGGGGGCCGGCGACGCCGCCGGCCGGCCCGTGGCCGACCTCTACCCGCACCTCGCGCCGGCGTACGGGGACGTCGTGTTCTCGAAGGTCGGCGGGCCGGAGGACCTGGCCGGCGCGGGGGCCGCCCTGGTGGCCCTGCCGCACGAGGAGTCCGCGCGCGCGGTCCCTCCCCTGGTCGAGTCGGGGGTCAGGGTGGTCGACCTGTCGGGGGCCTTCCGGCTGGCCGCCGAGGCCTACCCGGCCTGGTACGGGTTCGAGCACCCGAGCCCGGGGTGGCCGGGGAAGGCCGTGTACGGGCTCCCCGAGATGTTCGCCGACGAGATCGCCGGCGCAGAGCTGGTGGCCAACCCGGGCTGCTACCCGACGGCCGTGGCCCTGGCCCTGGCCCCGCTCCTCTCCGAGGGGCTCCTGGACCCGGCGCACGTGACGATCGACGCGAAGTCCGGGGTGTCCGGAGCCGGGCGGAAGCCGTCCGACTTCGTGCACCACGCGATGACCGAGGGGAGCGTGCGGCCCTACCGGGTGGGCACCCACCAGCACACCCCCGAGATCGAGCAAGTGCTGGAGCGGGCCGGGGGGACCCCGGTCGCGGTCACCTTCGTGCCCCACCTGGTCCCGGCGGTCCGGGGGGTCCTGGTGACCTGCTACGCGAGGCTGGCCCACCCGGCCACCACGGAGGACCTCGTCGGCGCGCTGACGGAGTCCCACTCGGGAGCTCCGTTCGTCCGGGTCCTGCCGGCGGGCTCGATGCCCGACCCCAAGCGGGTGGCCGGCTCGAACGTGTGCGAGGTCGGAGCGGTGGCCGATCCCCGGACCGGGACCGCGGTCGCGGTCGGGGCCGTGGACAACCTGGTCAAGGGGGCCGCCGGGCAGGCGATCCAGAACCTGAACCTGATGCACGGCCTGGACCAGGCCGCGGGCCTCCCCGTGCTGGGGGTGTACCCGTGAGCGTCACGCATCCTTCCGGGTTCCTGGCCGCCGGGCTGGCCGCCGGCTTCAAGGCCAGCGGCCGCCCGGACCTCGCGCTGCTCGTCCCCGCCGGGGGCCCCGCGGCGGCGGCCGGCCTGTTCACCAGGAACGCCTTCGCCGCGCCTCCCGTCCACCTGACCCGCGCCCACCTGCTCTCGGGCCGGGCGGCCGGCCTGGTCGTGAACAGCGGGCAGGCCAACGCGGGCACGGGGCCGGGCGGGATGGACGACGCCCGGGCCATGGCCGCGGAGACGGCCGCCATCCTGGGGTGCGCGCCGGAGGACGTGGCCGTGTGCTCGACGGGGGTGATCGGCGCGCCGGTGGCCATGGACGCCTTCCGGTCCGCGATCCCCCGGGTGGCCGCGGCGGTCTCGGCGGAGGGCGGCCCCGACTTCGCCACGGCCATCCTGACCACCGACAGCCGCCCCAAGCAGGCGGTCGCCGAGAGCGACGGCTACCGGATCGGGGGGTGCGCCAAGGGGGCCGGGATGATCGCCCCCGACCTGGCCACCCTGCTCGTGTTCCTGACCACCGACGCCGAGGCGAGCCCGGAGCTCCTCCGCCGGGTCCTCCGGGAACACGCCGCTCCGGTGTGGAACGCCGTGTCGGTGGACGGGTGCTCGAGCACGAACGACACGGTGCTGCTCCTCTCCTCCGGCGCATCCGGCCGATCCGTTCCCGACGAGGGGCCCGAGGCGGCCGCCTTCGGGGAGGCCGTGGCGGAGGTGTGCGAGGACCTGGCCAGGCAGGTCCTCCTCGACGCCGAGGGAGCCACGCGGGCCATCGTGGTGCACGTGGATGGGGCCGGCACCACGGACCAGGCCGCCGCCGTGGCCCGCTCCGTCTCCGGCTCGCTCCTGGTCAAGACGGCGGTGTTCGGGAGCGACCCGAACCCCGGGCGGATCCTCCAGGCTATCGGGTCCTCCGGCGCGTCGGTGGACCCCGGGGCGGTCTCGGCGACGGTGGGCGGGGTGACGCTCGTCGCCGGGGGAGCGGTGGTGCCGTTCGACCGGGAGGCCGCGGTGGCCGCCCTGGGAGGCCGGGAGGTCGTCTTCCGGATCGGGCTCGGGGACGGCCCCGGCACGGCCACGGCCTTCGGCTGCGACCTGGGCTACGACTACGTCCGCATCAACGCGGAGTACACGACGTGAGCGGCGCGCCGTCCCTCGTGCCTCAGCGGACCAGGGCCAAGGCCCGGATCCTCCTGGACGCCCTCCCCTACATGCGCGAGCACACGGGGACGACGATCGTGGTCAAGGTGGGCGGCTCGGTGATGGAGGACCCCGGGCTCCTGGCCCCCTTCGCCGAGGACCTCTCCCTGCTCCGGATGGTGGGGATCCGTCCGGTGGTGGTGCACGGGGGCGGGCCCCAGATCTCCGACCTGTCGCGCCGCCTCGGCATCGAGCCCGTCTTCGTGGACGGCCTGCGGGTCACCGACGCCTCGACCCTGGAGGTGGCCAGGATGGTCCTGGCCGGCAAGGTCACCGAGGAGCTGGTGGCCGGCCTGAACGCCGGAGGGGTCCCGGCCGTGGGCCTGTCCGGAGGCGACGGCCGGCTGCTGCTGGCTCGGAGGCGGGCCGACGGCGACGGCCCGGACCTCGGGTTCGTGGGCGAGATCGAGGAGGTGAACGTGGCCCTCCTGGAGCACCTCATCGACGTGGCCGTCCCGGTGATCGCGTCGATGGCCGTGGACCGGAGCGGCCAGGCCTACAACGTGAACGCCGACCTGGCCGCGGCGCAGGTCGCCGTGGCCCTCCGGGCCCACAAGCTGCTCCTGCTGACCGACGTGCCCGGGGTCCTCAGGGACGGCGAGCTGGTCCCCGAGCTCTCCCCCCTGGAGTGCCGCGACCTGGTGGCCTCCGGCGGGGCGGACGGGGGCATGGTGCCCAAGCTGGAGGCGGCCGTGGCGGCCGTGGAGGGGGGCGTTCCCCGGGCCCACGTCGTCGACGGCCGGCTCCCCCACGCCACGATCCTCGAGCTCTTCACCCCGGAGGGCGCGGGAACGATGGTCGCCGCTCCCGTCGACGAGCCGGTCGGGGAGGAGGTGGCCGCCCCGTGACCCAGATGGCCACCTACGACCGGTACCCGGTGACCCTCGTCCGGGGGAAGGGGGTCCGAGTCCAGGACGACGCAGGGAGGTGGTACCTGGACATGGCCGGGGGGATCGCCGCGGTCCCGATAGGCCACGCCCACCCCAGGTGGGTCGCGGCCGTCACGGAGCAGGCCGGGACCCTGGTCCACGTCTCGAACCTCTTCCGGACCGGCCCCCAGGAACGCCTGGCCGAGCGACTCGTCGCCCTGGCCGGGTTCGGGGAGGTGTTCCTGTCGAACTCCGGCGCCGAGGCCAACGAGGCCGCGCTCAAGATCGTCCGGAAGTGGGGCCGGGCCCGGGGGAAGTCCCGGGTGGTCACCCTGGCCGGCTCGTTCCACGGCCGGACCTTCGCCACGCTGGCGGCCACGGGCCGGCCCGAGAAGCAGGCCCCGTTCCTGCCCCTGGTGGAGGGGTTCTCGCACGTGCCCCCCGGGGACTTCCAGGCCCTCCAGCAGGCCGTCGACCGGACGGTGGCCGCCGTGATGCTCGAGCCGGTGCTCGGGGAGGGCGGCGTGATCCCCCTCCACCCCGCCTACCTGGCCGAGGCCCGCGCCCTGTGCGACCGGCACGACGCCCTGCTCGTGCTGGACGAGGTCCAGACCGGCGTGGGCCGGACCGGGACCTGGTTCGCGTTCCAGGGGACCCAGGCCGTCCGGCCCGACGTGGTGACCCTGGCCAAGGGGCTGGGGGGCGGCCTCCCGATCGGGGCCACGATCGCCTCCCCCGAGGCCGCGTTCGGAGCCGGGGAGCACGCCTCCACCTTCGGGGGCGGGCCCGTGCCCTGCGCCGGGGCCCTGGCCGTGCTCGACGTGATCGAGGAGGAGGGGCTCCTGGACAACGCGATGACCCAGGGCAAGCGCCTGCGGGCCGAGCTCCGGGAAGCCCTCCCCGAGGGGACCTTCCGGGAGGTCAGGGGCCGCGGGCTGCTGGTGGGCATCGAGCTGGCCGGACGGCTGCGTTCCCGGGACGTCGTGCTCGCGCTGCTCGAGCGGGGGGTGCTGTCGACGGAGGCCGGGCCGTCGGTGGTCCGCCTCTCCCCGCCGCTCTCCATCTCCGAGGAGGAGGTCGCCGAGGCCATCGACGCCCTGGCCGGAGCCGTGGCCCGGGTGGCGGAGGAGGGCACCGGATGAGCGTCCGGACGATGACCAAGGTCCAGCGGCAGGAGCTCATCGCTCGCCTGACCGGCCGGGAGCTCCTGGCCAGCCAGGAGGACATCGCCAGGGCCCTGGCCGAGGCCGGCGCGCCGGTCACCCAGTCCACGGTGTCCCGCGACATCGAGGAGCTGGGCCTGGTCAAGGTCCGGGACGGGTCCGGGCGGCCCCGGTACGCGATGCCCGGCGAGGCCCAGCCGCACCGGGAGGGCCACCTCCGCCTCCTGGCACGCGAGTTCCTCCTCTCGGCGCAGGCCTCCGGGAACCTGGCGGTCGTGCGGACCCCCCCGGGGGCCGCGAACGCCCTGGCCAGCGCCATCGACACGTCGTCGCTGCCCGGGGTCCTGGGGACCGTGGCCGGCGACGACACGATCCTGGTGGTGGCCGCCCCCCGGACCTCGGGACGGGCCCTGGCCAGGCGCCTGCAGGCGCTCTCCGGACCGGAGGGCCGGCCGTGAGCCGCGTGGCCCTGGCCTACTCGGGCGGCCTCGACACCTCGGTGGCCGCGGCGTGGCTCCGCCGGGAGGCCGGGGACGAGGTGGTCGCCGTGCTGGTCGACCTCGGGCAGCCCTTCGACCTCGCCGAGGTCCGGGCCCGGGCCGCCGCGGCCGACGTCGAGCTCCACGTGGTGGACGCCCGGGAGGAGTTCGTCGAGACGGCCTGCCTCCCGGCCTTGTTCGCGAACGCCCTGTACGAGGGCAAGTACCCGCTGGTCTCGGCGCTGGCCAGGCCGGTGATCGCCGCGAAGCTCGTGGAGGTGGCCAGGGAGACCGGCGCCGACACGCTGGCCCACGGTTGCACCGGCAAGGGGAACGACCAGGTCCGCTTCGTGGCCTCGTTCGCAGCGCTGGCCCCCGGCCTCGGGGTCATGGCCCCGATCCGGGAGCGGACGATGTCGCGCGACGAGGCGGTGGCCCTGGCCCGGGGGTGGGGGATCCCCCTGTCGAGCGAGTCGAAGGTGTACTCGGTGGACGAGAACCTGTGGGGCCGGACCGTCGAGACCGGTCCGCTCGAGGACCCGTGGGCCGAGCCGCCCCCCGACGCCTTCGAGCTGACCGTCGATCCTCGCCTGGCCCCCGCCGAGCCGGCCGAGGTGGTCGTGGGGTTCGAGGCCGGCCGGCCGGCCACGCTGGACGGCGTGCCCGTCTTGCCCATCGAGGCCATCGCCCGGCTCAACGAGATCGGCGGAGCCCACGGGTTCGGGCGGGTGGACATGATCGAGAACCGCCTGGTGGGCATCAAGTCCAGGGAGCTCTACGAGGTCCCCGCGGCCATGGCGCTGATCGCCGCGCACCGGGACCTCGAGGACCTGACGCTCGAGCGCGACCTGGCCCACGAGAAGGCGGCACTGGAGCGCCGGTGGGCCGAGCTCTGCTACTACGGGCTGTGGTACGGGCCCCTGCACGGGTCGCTCCGGGACTTCATGGCCGGCACCCAGGAGCGGGTCACCGGCCAGGTCCGCCTGCGGTTCCACAGGGGGGCGTGCCACGTCGTCGGGAGGCGCTCGCCAGTGGCCCTGTACGACACCTCCCTGGCCACGTACGAGGGGGCCGCCGACCGGTTCGACCATCGCCACGCCGAGGGGTTCGTGCGCCTGTGGTCCCTCCCCACCAGGGTATGGGCGGCCCGCGAGGCCGCCTCCGGGGGACCGGCCACCCATCCGGCTCCGCCTCCCGCCGCGCCCGCTCCCCCGGAGGTCGGGCCGGCGGCCCTTCAGGCTCCGGCCGCCGCCGGGCCCTCGCCCACGGCCGGCGACCGCCCCCTGTGGGCCGGCCGGTTTTCGGCGGAGCCGTCCGAGGACGCCATGGCCTTCACCCGGTCGATCTCGTTCGACATCCGCCTGGCCCCCCACGACGTCAGGGCCACGCAGGCGCACGCCAGGGCCCTGGCCGCCGCCGGGCTGCTCTCGAGCGACGAGTCGGACACGATCGTGGCCGCGCTCGGCGAGATAGCCGACGAGGTGGCCGGAGGCCGGTTCGTCCCCTCCCCGGCCGACGAGGACGTCCACTCGGCGATCGAGCGAGCCCTGACCGATCGCCTCGGCGAGCTGGGGGCGCGCATCCACGCCGGGCGGAGCCGGAACGACCTGGTCGCCGCGGACCTCCGGATGTGGACCCGAGACGCCGCCGCGGCCATGGCCGCCGCGGCCCGGTCCCTGGCCGCCGCCCTTCACGCCCGGGCCGCCGAGCACGGGGGGGTCGTGATGCCCGGGTACACGCACCTCCAGCGGGCCCAGCCCGTGCCGCTCTCCCTGCACCTCGAGGCCCACGCGGCCCCGCTCCTCCGCGACGCCGAGCGTCTGGACCGCGCGGCGGCCTCGGCCAACCGGTCGCCCCTCGGCGCCGGAGCCCTGGCCGGGACGACCCTCCCCATCGACTTCGACGCCGTGGCCGCCCAGCTCGGGTTCGACGGCCGCCTGGAGAACTCGATCGACGCGGTGAGCGACCGGGACTTCGCCCTGGAGTTCCTGGCGGCGTGCACGTCGGTCGCCGTCCACGTCTCCCGCCTGGCCGAGGACCTCGTGCTGTGGTGCTCGGCCGAGTTCGGCTTCGCGAGGGTGGACGAGGCCTACGCCACGGGTTCGAGCATGATGCCCCAGAAGCGGAACCCCGACGTCGCGGAGCTCGCCCGGGGGAAGGCCGGGAGGGTGATCGGCGACCTGGTCCGCCTGGCCACGGTGATGAAGGGCCTGCCCCTCGCGTACGACAGGGACCTCCAGGAGGACAAGGAGGCCGTGTTCGACGCCCACGACGCCCTGGCCCCCGCCCTCGTGGCCCTCACCGGCATGGTCTCGACCCTCGAGTTCGACACCGAGCGGATGCGAGCCGCCGTCGACGAGGGCTTCCTGGAGGCCACGAGGGTGGCCGAGTCGCTGGTGGAGGCCGGGGTGCCGTTCAGGAGGGCCCACGAAGCGGTCGGCGAGCTGGTCAGGGAGCTCGAGTCCAAGGGTCGTGGCTTCACGGACCTCTCGGAGGCCGAGTGGCGGGCCTGGGCCCGCGAGCACGGCGCGGAGACCGTCGGGATCCCCTCACCCCGGCCCCCGGCCGAGTAGCGGCGATCCACTAGTCCATCATGGACTAGTGGGGTCCGGCGCCTGCCTCGGTCAGGGGGAGCGGGCCAGGGTGCCTTCCTGCCTGCGGCTCAGGGTCTCGACCTCGTCGCGGGGGGCGACCTTCCAGAAGTGCTTCCTGGCCGCGGGCCAGTCGGACAGGATCTCCTTGGCCCGCTCCGAGTCGGTGAGGGCGGCGTGGCGGCCGATCAGGGCGCGGACCGGGCCCAGCTCCCCTCGCGCCGGGCGGACCGCCTCCACCAGCTCGGGGTTGACGCGTGCCGGCAGGCCGGCCAGGGGGTCGTACACCCACGCCTCGCCGCCGGTCATGCCCGCGCCCATGTTCAGGCCCACGGGTCCCAGCACCACGACGGTTCCCCCGGTCATGTACTCGCA
>JACQTL010000232.1 GCA_016210805.1 Actinomycetota bacterium
ACCTCGACCTCCCCCCCGGTGACCGCGGCCGCCGCGGCCAGGAACGCCGCCGAGGAGGGGTCCCCCGGCACCGACGCCCGGAACCCCCCGTGCCCGAAGGGACGCACGGAGACGTCGCCCCGCCACGAGGCCGGGTCACCCGGGTACGCCGCCGGGTCGCCTGACCGGCGCACGGGGGCGCCAAGCGCCTCGAGGAGCCGCTCGGTGTGGTCGCGCGTCGGCACGTGTTCCTCCACGGTGGTCTCCCCCTCGGCGGCCAGGCCGGCGAGCAGGACGGCCCCCTTGACCTGGGCGCTGGGAACCGGCAGAGCGTACCGGATGCCCCGCAGCTCCCCGCCCCTGATCGCCACCGGGGGCCGGCCCTCACGGGTCCTGACGTCCGCCCCCATCAGCCGGAGCGGCTCGGCCACCCGCTCCATCGGCCTGTCCAGGAGGCTCCGGTCCCCGGTGAGGACCGCGTCCAGGCGCGCCCCGGCCAGGAGCCCCGCCACCAGCCGCATCGTCGTGGCC
The DNA here is from genome assembly GCA_016210805.1 of Actinomycetota bacterium. Classification (GTDB taxonomy): domain Bacteria; phylum Actinomycetota; class UBA4738; order UBA4738; genus JACQTL01. Next base: position 511 of record JACQTL010000232.1, read on the forward strand.
GAGTTCCCGCAGTCGAGGGCAACCTCGGGTGCAGCCAGAGCCACCCGCCCCCGCCCGTCGAGGTGCAGGGTCGAGGGTCCGCCGCCTCGACCCCGCCTCCCTCCCGCGGCATCGACCTCCCGTTGGCCCCCACCCTCAGGCCCACCGTCCACCCGGGACGCCCCGAGCCAACCCTCCAGTTGAGGTGCAAGGTGAGGGACGAGGTGCCGCAGGCACCCGGCGGTCGACCGTAGGTCGAGGGAGCTGGGGAGGCCCTCGAGCGTCGAGGCCCCCGTCGCGGTGGCCGCCAGGATCAGGAGGCGGTGGGCCACGGACTTGTCCCCGGGCACCGAGACCACGCCCCGGACCGTGCTCCCCGGCTCCACCCTGAGCAGCATCGCCCGTCCCTCAGGCCAGCCGCACGGAGGTGAATCCGCGAGCGGCCACCGCCTCCTCGGCCGCGGGGGCGTCGGCCTCCGCCACGGTGAGGTGGACCGTCCCCCGCCCTCCCCGCGGGGCGTGGACGATCTGGAGGTCCTCGATGTTCACGCCCCGCTCGCCCAGGGTCGAGGTGAGCTCGGCCAGGACCCCGGGCCAGTCGGGCACGGGGACCTGGAGGACGGCCACCCCGGCCTTCACCGACGGCTTGGCGGCCAGCCCGAGGCGGGCGGCCTTGGCCCGGTGCAGGGTCGCCTCCAGGTCCCCGGCCCGGTCCTCGGCCACGGCGTCGCGGATGGCCCGGAGCCGCTCGGCGTAGGCGTCCAGGGCCCGGACCAGCTCCACCCGGTTCGCCCGGAGGATCTCCCGCCACAGCGGCGGGCTGGATGCGGCCAGGCGGGTCAGGTCCCGGAAGCCCCCCCCGGCGAGGCGGAGGAGGTCGGGGTCGTCGGCCTCCTCGTCCGCGGCCAGGGCCATGAGGGCCGTCGAGGCCACCTGGGGGAGGTGGCTGACCACCGCGACCAGCCGGTCGTGCCGTCCGGGATCCATCCGAACCGGGACCGCCCCCACCGTGGCCACCCAGCCCGTCACCCGGTCCACGGCCTCCGGTTCAGTCCGGGGCCCCGGCACGACCAGCCAGACGGCCCCGTCGAGCAGCGAGGGCGACGCGCCCTCGGGGCCCACCCGCTCCGAGCCGCCGAGCGGATGGCCCCCCACGAACCGGCCCACCTCGCCGGGGGCCAGGTCCTGCTCCTCCAGGCCCTCGAACACGCTGACCTTCACGCTCCCCGCGTCGGTGACCACGGCTCCCGGGGCGGCCCGGAGGCACGCCGCGACCACCGCGGGGATCGCGGCCACGGGCGCACAAACCACGACGAGGTCGGACCGCTCGACGCACGACGACAGGTCGGGGGAGGCCGACAGGCCGGCCCGGGCGGCGGCCCGGGACAGGACGTCCGGGTCCGGGTCCCACCCCGAGACGGCATGCCCGGCGGCGGCCGCGGCCATCGCCACCGAGGTCCCGATCAGCCCGGTGCCGACGACGGCAACGCGCGACCCGTCCGGGCCGGCCGGCTCAGGCCAGGTCATCGCGGAGGCTCCGGGCCCCATCCAGGTACACGTGGCGGATGGCCGACCGGGGACGGTCCGACTCGACCAGCATGAGGAGCCGCACGCATCGGGGGACGGCTCCGCGCACGTCCATCTCCCGGGCCGACAGGAGCGGGACGTCGCCCAGGCCCCTCAGGCGGGCGGCCTCGGCCGGGAAGGCCGCCGTGAGGTCCTCGGTCGCGGTGAACACGATGGACACGATGGCCTCCGGGTCCACCTCGTTCCTCGCCACGACCTCGTCGATCAGCCGGGCCGTGGCCTCCAGGATGGCCTCCCGGTCGTCCCGGCTCACCGTGATCGCTCCCCGGATCCCGCGCGTGCCCAAGGGTCCCCCCTCACCGCCCCGTGGCCCGGAACAGGTCGCGGACCTCCCGCGGCGTGAGGTCCCGGACCTCACCCGGGCGCATCCGCCCGAGGCGGATCGGCCCGACGCGGATCCGCACCAGCCGGTGGACGGGCAGCCCGATCGCTGCGAGGAGTCGGCGGACCTCGCGCTTGCGCCCCTCCCCCATCACCACCCGGAGCGCGGTCCGGCCCCTGGACCGGCCGACCGCCCGCACGCCGAGGGCCCTGGCCACGCCGTCCTCAAGGAGGACCCCCCGGCGGAGCGCGGTGAGCTCCCGGGGCCCCACCGGGCCCTCCACCTCCGCCAGGTACTCCTTCTCCACGCCGTACCGGGGATGCGTGATGCGGTTGCCCAGCTCCCCGTCGTTGGTGAGCAGGAGCAGGCCCTCGGTGTCGCGGTCCAGGCGCCCCACCGGGAACAGGCGGGACCCCTCCGGGAGGAACCGGGTGACGTCCTCCCGCCCCACCGGGTCGCCCATCGTGGTGAGCACCCCGGCCGGCTTGTTGAGGGCCATGTACCGGAGCGTGGGATCGAGGGGCACCAGGCTCCCGTCGACCTCCACCCGGTCCCGGGCCGGGTCGGCCCGGTCCCCCAGGGTGGCCACCCGCCCGTTCACCCGGACCCGGCCCTCCCTGATCAGGTCCTCGCTGGCCCGCCGTGACCCGAGGCCCGCTCGGGCCAGGACCTTCTGGATCCGTTCCTCGGACATGCCTCAAGTGTGGCGCATCGCGGGGGTGTCCAGGGCACGGCCCGGGTCCCGGCGGAAGGAGGGCTAGACGGCCTCCTCGGCCGGACCCCCCTCCAGGCCGTCCTCCAGGCCATCCTCCGGGTCCGGGCCCGCCCCATCGAGGTAGGGGGCCAGCGACGGGAGGTCCGAGAGCGAGGCCAGGCCCAGCCGCTCGAGGAACTCCGGGGTCGTCCCGTAGAGCACGGGGCGCCCCGGCGTGTCGTCCCTACCGACCTCGACCACCAGGCCCCGGTCCACCAGCGACCGGAGCACGCCGTCGGAGCTGACCCCCCGGATGGCCGAGACCTGGTGGCGGGTGACCGGCTGCTTGTAGGCCACGATGGCCAGGGTCTCCAGCGACGCCCTGGTCAG
>JACQTL010000025.1 GCA_016210805.1 Actinomycetota bacterium
AAAGGGTCGGCCTCCGCCTCGGCCCGGCAGTGCCGGCAGGCCAGCAGGCAGGCCCGGGTGGTCTCCCAGAACACGAGGATCGGATCGGAGTCGAGGTCCATCCGTCGGCTCACCGTCGCCCCGTTCCCCATCGCCGGGCGTGGAGGGACCGGCGGGACCGGGGCTCCCTTCGAGGTCACGGCTCCACGCAGGTCAACGAGACCGCTCGGCGACGGGGCGGGCAGGGGTCTTCCGGCCCCCTCTCCCCGGGTCCAATGCCGGTGGCCGAGGGGGGTCGAGCGGGTCCTCGCTACGTCAGGCCACCTGGCTGAGCTCGAAGAGGTGGCCGTCCGGGTCCCGGAAGAAGCAGCGGACCTCGTGCTCTCCCGCGACCGGCGGGGTGAGGAACTCGGCCCCCCGGGCCCGGAGGGCCTCGTAGGCGGCCCGGCAGTCCCCGACCCGGATCGTGAACGCGTGGTCCACCCGATCGGGGTCGGCCGGGGGCGCGAAGGTCACCGTCGGCTTGTCCGCGGTGGGGCCGCCGCCGGTCACCAGGAGGAGCCAGGCGCCCTGGAAGGTCAGGACCGCCGACGTCCCGCCGTACTCCCGGTACAGCTCCGCGCCGAGAACGTCCACGTACCAGTCCCTGGACCGCTCCACGTCGGAGACCACCAGGATGTGGGTGAGCTCCATCCCCTCCGTGGGGAACCCCTCCGTCACGACGCCGCCTCCTTCTCCCTGATGTACGCCTCCAGGTCTGCCACGTGGTCGTCGGCGTGCCCGAACGGCTTCCCCCGGGCTCCGACAACGGAGCCGAGGAGCTCCCCCAGGGTCCGGGGCCGCTCGGTGGGGTAGTAGGTCTCCTCCCCCCACTCCTCGTCGTCGATCCCGCCGATCGCACCCACCAGCGCCTCGTGGGCCGCCCTGGCCTGGGACTCGGCCTCCCGCCGAGGCACGCTCCGCCACTCCCAGACCTTGCGCTCGTTGAAGGCGTCCACGCCCCTCTCCGCGAAGATCCGCTCGACGTAGGGGGTCCGCCGGTTCCTCCAGTCAACCAGGGCCTGGAGGGCCAGGCGCTCCCAGGCGGCCAGGTGGCCCGTCAGGTCGTCGACCGACCAGCCACCCTCACCCAGCGAACCCGGCCGGGCCCGGTCCTCCTCGGAGAGCCGGGCGGAGAGACCACGGACCCGCTCGCTCCCCTGGCGGAGGATCCTGACCGCCTCTTCCTGGGTGACCCGGCTCACGGCGGGAGAGTCTAGCGACCCCGGCGGGACGCCCGGTTCACCCGAGGGGCCAGCCCGCCGGCGACCCGAGGGGCGGGGCGGCCGGACGGGACAGAGGGAAGCTCTTGCCGTCGCACTCGATCGCGACCACCGGGCCCTGGAACTCGATCGATATCGCCGGGGCGCACATGCACTCGCCGAAGCCGCAGCACGGCCCGGTGAGGCACTCGGTCCGGCGCATCGCGCCCTCCACCAGGATGTGGTGGTGGGCCGTGGCCGAGGTGTGGGCGGTCACCCTGTCGGTGGTCGGCCACATGGCCACGGGGACGATCGTGCCGGCGTCGAGGAGCGTGTAGGAGAGCAGGTACACCGTGCAGTCGTCCCCCACCCTGTTGAACGAGTCGCTCACCCCGTCGCTGGTCCGGAAGGCCGCCCGGTCCCTGGCCTCGTGGTCGTGCTGGTCGGAGATGCCGTGGGCCGCGGGGACCTGGACGTCGCCGCCCGGGGAGAGGGCCGGGTCCCGGAGGCGATCGGCGACCGGCTCGAGCTCGTCGACATCGCTCCCGGCGGTCAGGCCGACCCACCACCACATCTCCCCCTCCGCCTTCGAGATGACCTGCCCGGAGGCGGTGAACTCCACCGGGCACTCCCCCGGGGCGGAGTTCGTGCACTCCTGGTCCGCGGTGAGCTCGATCTGGCTCCCTCCGTAGCCCGTGTAGGTGTTCTCGTGCCCCGGGCACATGCTCTCCAGGACGATCGAGAGGTCGAGCGACTCCTGGTGCTCGACGTGGGCGGCCACGTCGGGGGGCTCCTCGTGGGAGCGGACCTGCTCGTAGGGGACGGGCGTGGGGGCGCCGGCACCCTCGGGCGGCGCGACGTCACCCAGCCCCTGCATCCACTCCAGGGATCCGGCCGGGCCGCTCCGGGCGCCCACGGTGGCCGCCACGTCGAGGCCGGAGAACGTCCGCTCCACCAGGGGGATGCGGAGCCGCCCCTCCGGAGCCGCCTCCCCGCCCCCGAGAAGGTCCGGCTCCTGCCGGCCCCGGGCCGCGGCGTCGTCCTTGGACACCGTGGTGGTGACGGAGATCCGGTACACACAGCACTCCTTGCCCTTGGCCTCCCGGAGGACGATGTCGGGGGCCCCGCCTCCCGGCGAGTAGTAGGCCGCCCAGTCGCAGTGGGCGTACTCGACCGGCCGGTCCCGGGTCATGCTCCCCCCCGGGGTCGGGCCGGGCCCGGGCTCCTCGGGCACGGACCCCCCTGGGGTCGGCCGGGGCCGCTCCCGGGTCTGGTGGTACACCCAGATCCCCACCGGGATCAGCACGCCCCCGATCGCGATCAGGACGATGAACAGGGTCCGG
>JACQTL010000237.1 GCA_016210805.1 Actinomycetota bacterium
CAGGAGGGGATGCCCGCCTGGTCCCCGGACGGCCGGCGGATCGCCATGGACGTCACATCAGGGAGTTGGCCCAACTTCTTCGTGGAGCTCTTCACCGTGAGCTCCTCCGGAGGGGCGCCCCGACGACTGACCACGGCGCCTTACCCCTTCTACGAGGACTCCACGCCAACCTGGTCCCCCGACGGCCGATGGATCGTCTTCCAGCGGCTCGACCACGCGGACCTGAGGCTCGTCGCCATCCGGCGGGACGGGACCGTCGAGATCGACCTGGGGGTCGAGGGATACCAGCCAGCCTGGGAGCCGGCTCGCTCCGCCTGACACCGCCGGCCGCGGCGGCTACAGGCCGATGCTGAAGTCCGTGAGCTCCGCGGGCACCGCGCCGGCGCTCGGGGCCCGGCCGTTGCCGCCGGTCCTCCGGGACTCGAGCTCCTTCCACACCTCGGCGGCCTCGTCGACGCAGAGGAGGACGAGGTCGCCGGGGCGGCTGCGGTCGACGGCCCGGCGGACGGCGTCCATCTCCGCGAGGACCACCTCCACGTTCCCAACCCGCGCGCCCCGGGCGATGGCCTCGCGGACGCCCTCCAGGACGGTCCCGGCGGCCTCGCCGGGCCCGCGACCCCGGAGGTTCTTGTCCTCGCGAATCACGATGTCATCGAAGTAGCGGGCCGCCACCCGGCCGAGCTCGCGCATGTCCTCCTCGCGCCGGTCACCGGGGATCGCGATCACCGCGACCTTGAGGTTCGCCGTCCACGACGGCGTCCCCGGCGGCCCGAAGGTCGGCGAGGCCGCGGTCATCCGCTCCACGAACTCCCCCACCGTCCGCAGCCCCGCCGCGTTGTGCGCGTAGTCGACGATCACCTTCACCCCGTCCAGCTCGAAGAGGTTCAGCCGGCCGGGAGCCTGGAAGAACGACGCGCTGAACGTCCGGAGCCCCTGACGGATGTCGTGGATGTGCGCTCCGGCGGCGTGGGCGGCCCCCGCCGCGGCGAGCGCGTTCTGCACGTTCATCCGGGCCCGGCCCTCGAACGTGGCCGGGAGGAGGTGCACGTACGCGACGGGCATCGTCCGGCGGCCGTCCCGGATCACCATGAGCTCGCCGAGCTGCCCCTGCTGGAGGACCACCGCCTTGCGGCCCCGGCCCACCCACCGGTCCACGAACTCGTTCCCCGGGTCCATCGAGAACAGGATCACCCCGCCCGAGCAGTGCTTGCGCATCTCGAGGACCAGGTCGTCGTCGGCGTTGAGCACGGCCCACCCGTTGCGGGGCACGGCCTCCACCACCACCCTCTTCACCGCGGCGAGCTGCTTGAGGGAGTTCACCTCCTTCAGCCCGAGGTGGTCGCCCGTCACGTTCATCACGACGGCCACGTCGTTCCGCCCGTAGCCCAGGCCCTCCCTGAGGATGCCGCCCCTGGCCACCTCGAACACCGCGAAGTCGACGCGGGGGTTCTGCAGGACCATCTGCGCCGACTTCGGCCCGCTGGCGTCGGCCTTCTTCACCAGCCGTTCGTCGATGTAGATCCCGTCGGTGGAGGTCATCCCGACCTTGTAGCCCATCCCCTTGAACACGTGGCTGATCATCCGGACGGTCGTCGTCTTCCCGTTCGACCCCGTGACGGCGACTATCGGGATCCGGGACGGCGTCCCCGGCGGGAACAGCAGGTCGATGACCGGCTTGGCGACGTACTGGGGATCGCCCTCAGTGGGGTTCGTGTGCATCCGGAACCCGGGGGCCGCGTTGACCTCGACTATGGCCCCCCCGGTCTCCCGGACCGGTTGGGAGATGTCGGGGGTCAGGAAGTCGATCCCGGCCACATCGAGGCCGACCACCCTGGCGGCCTCCTCGGCGATGTCCACGTTGTCCTCGTGCGCCTCGAGCGTCCGGTCGATCGAGATGCCGCCGGTCGACATGTTCCCGGTCGCCGCGATCTTGACCATCTCGCCCTCCGGCGGGGCGTCCTCCAGCTCCCAGCCCTGCTTGCGGACCACGCGCTCGGCCTCCTCGTCGAGCCTGATCCTGGTCAGGACCTTCTCGTGGCCGATCCCCCGCCGGGGGTCCCGGTTGGTGATGTCCACCAGCTCCCGGACGGTGTGCGTACCGTCCCCGATCACGTGGGCCGGCACGCGCTGGGCCACCGCGACCATGTGCCCCCCCACCACCAGCACGCGGTAGTCGTTCCCGGTGATGTGGGTCTCCACCACCACGAGGCCTCGCCGCGCCTCCGCCAGCGACCGGTGGAACCCGGCCCGGACCCCCTCGTCGTCCCGGAGGTCCAGGACCACCCCCCGGCCGTGGTTCCCGTCGAGTGGCTTGGTGACCACGGGGAACCCGATCCGCCGGGCGGCGGCCACGGCGTCCTCCTCGCTCCTCACGACGTCGCCCCGGGGGACGGGGAGCCCCGCCGCGGCCAGGAGGTTCGTGGTGAGCTTCTTGTCCCCGGCGATGTCGACGGCCAGGGCCCCGGAGAGCGACGTCATCGTGGCCCTGATCCGCTTCTGGTACCGGCCCTGTCCCAGCTGGACCAGGGACCGCTCGTTCAGCCGGATGTACGGGATGTCCCGGCTGACCGCCTCGTCGATCAGGGCCTGGGTGGATGGACCGAAGGCCCGGCGCTCGGCCAGGAGGATCAGCGACTCCAGCTCCGCGAGGAAGTCGAAGGCCTCGTCCGGGTCCACCAGGTGGTGACCAGCCGCACGGCCAGCTTCCCGGCCTCCAGCCCGACGTTCTCCTCGGCGTAGGCGTACATCACGTGGTACCGGCCCTCGCGGTCCGCGCTCCGGGTCTTGCCCCTGGTGGTGTGCGCCCCGGTCTCGCGCTGGAGCTCCAGGGCCACGTGCTCGGCGACGTGACCCAGCCACGTCCCCTCCCGGAGGCGCTGCTCGAACCCTCCCCGCCGGCCCAGCGAGCAGGAGTGCTCGCCCACGCCGGGAAGGCGCTCCAGGAGCCCCTCGACGAACCCGGGGATCTGGTCGGAGGGCCAGCGCTCCAGGGAGCCGAGGTCCACGAGCATCCGGATGCACGGCCCGTAGGACCAGTAGTTCGGTCCCCGGAAGACCTGGGTCTCCAGGATCCGGAGGTCGGGCGTCGCCGGGGGCTTCGGGCCCTCGGCCGCGCGCCGGCTCCGGGCCCTCCGGCTCGCCGTCCTCCCCCCGGGCTTCGCGCTCCCCGCGCTCAGCTCGACGCCTCCCGGTCCTCGCGGGACCTCCGCCTGGTCTCGGCCCGGTCGTCCGCCCCCTCCGAGGCGACCCTCCGGGCCATGGTCCGCAGGCGCTTGCTCGCCGGCCCGGCCACCCGGGCCGCCCTCTCCGCGTTGGGGTCGGGCACGGTGAGCAGCTCACGGGTCCGCAGGTCGAACCGGTACCCGGCGGGCAACGAGTGGAGCACGGCACCCGAGACCATCATCGGCCGGTAGCCCTTGGTGCGGAACGCGTCGGTGACCATCCGGGAGCCGTCCACAACGGTCACCGAGCCCCGGCCGATCACCTCGAGCGTGTCGTCGGCGTGGACGACCGCGGCCGTGTCCTCGTCGAGGCCCAGGCCGACCAGCGATGGCGACTGGGCGACCACCGCCAGGAGCCTGCCCAGCCTGGTCCGCTGCTCGAAGTGCTGGTCGATCACCACGTTCGAGAGCAGCCCGAGACCGGCGGACATGTGGACCATGCGGTGCTTGGGGGTGGCCCCCGACGAACCGAACGCGACCATGTGGCTGCTCACGGCGCTCGCTCCGGCCGAGGTCCCGGCCACCACCGCTCCCCCCGCGTGGGCGGCCACCACGGCCCGGCCCAGCGCGGTCCCCCCCACCACCGACGAGAGCCGGAGCTGGTTCCCCCCGGTCAGGAAGATCCCGGTGACGCCCTGCAGGGCGGCCGCGTGGTCGTCCCGGTTGGCCTCCTCCCGGGTCAGCGGACGCAGCCCCGACACGCTGGCGATGCCCATCGAAACGAACAGCTCCCGGTAGAACTCCGTCGCCGCCTCGCCGAGCTCCGAGGCGGTGCTGATCACGGAGACGTGGCCGCCGGGGGCCCCGGCCAGCTCCGTGAACCGGGCCAGGATCACCCTGTCGCGGAACTTGTCCTCGGCCCCGCCGATGACCATGACCGGGCCCCGCTCCCCCGAGGGGGCGCTCGTCGGCGGGCTCCCGCCCCGGTTCTGCCCGGCCATGGAGGCCAGTCTAGCCGGTGGACGTCTCCGCCCCGCGGAGCTTCGCGGCCGGGGCCCGGGGAGCCCGGAGGTCCACACTGCCCAGCAGGACGCCCTCCCCGTCCGCCCAGGCCAGCACCTCGGCCAGCGCGATCGCCTTGGTCTCGAGCTCCACCGGTGCCCCGTAGTCGACCCGCAACCCCCCGGTGAGCCGGAGGACCAGCGACCCGTCGGGCAAGAGGATCGCCCGGCGGACCCGTGAGGACAGCCCGGGGTCGAGCTCCGACAGCGCGAGGGCCTGCCCGACCAGCGGCCCAGCGATCCGCCCGACCCGGGGCTCCGCATCCGTCTCGATCAGCGGCAACCCGGGGTCCTCGGTCACGCGCTCGAGGACCATCCCGTCCCCGGCCACCAGGAGGAACGCCGACCCGCCGGCCGGGACCGCGCCCACGGGCACCCGCTCGACGACCTCTATCCGGACCGTGCCGGGGAGCTCCCGGGCCACCGCGGCCTCCCCGACCCACGGGTCCCTTTCGATCCTGGCCCCGGCCGCCCCCTCGTCCAGCCAGAGGACGTTCGTCGTGGCCTCGATGCCGGCCAGGCCGATCACGTCCGCGGGCGAGAGGTGGGCGGTGCCCGTCACGGTCACCTCGCGGAGGCGGAACAGCGGTGAGTGCGAGGCCCACCACCCGAGCCCGCCCACGGCGACGCCCACGGCGAGGAGCCAGGGCCAGAACCGGCGGGCCTCCCGGGGCGCCGCGGCGTGCCTGCGCGCCGGCCTACGGGCCCCCGTCGCCGGGGCCGGCCGAGAGCGGCGTGAGGTCGAAGTTCCCGACAAGGTGCACCTCCGGGTCCAGGCGGACGCCGACGCGGTCCGCCACGAGCTCCTGCACTTCCCTGATCAGCCGGACGACGTCCGCCGCCCGGGCCCCGGGGGCCGCGACGATGAAGTTCGCGTGCTTGGTCGAGACGCTCGCTCCCCCGACGGCCATGCCCTTGGCCCCCAGGGACTCGATCAGCCGGGCGGCGTGGTCGCCCGGCGGGTTCTTGAAGACGCTCCCGCAGTTCGCCTCGGCCAGCGGCTGGGTCCGCCGCCGCCAGTCGCGGGCCTCGTCCATCCGGGCCCGGATCTCCGCCCGGTCCGCGCGGGCCAGGCGGAACGAGGCCGCCGTGACCACCCCGTCCTCCGGGAGGTCCGAGCCCCGGTACCGGTACCCCACCCGCTCCACCGGAACCGACTCGGCCTCCCCCACGGCGAGGCGGTAGAGCTCCACCCGCTCCACGACCTCGGACACCGAGCTCGCGTGGGCCCCCGCGTTCATCCGCACGGCGCCGCCGACCGAGGCCGGGATGGCCACGCCGAACTCCAGCCCGCCGAGGTCGTGGGCCAGGGCGACGCCGGAGAGCGCCGGCAACGGCATGGCCCCGCCGGCGGTCAGCCGCTCGCCGTCCCTGGCCGCCCACCGGAACGCCCGGCCCAGGCGGATCACCAGGCCCCGGAAGCCCTCGTCCGAGACCAGCACGTTCGACCCCTTGCCCAGCACGGCGTACGGGACGTCACCGTCGGCCACGGCCTGGTGACAGGCGGCCAGGTCGGCGTCGGAGTCCGGCTCGAGGAACAGGGCAGCCGGTCCCCCGATCCGGAAGGTGGTCAGCGGGGCCAGGGGGAACCTCGTCCGGAGGCGGTCGCCGCACGCCGCCCGGAGGACCTTCTCGGCCCGGTCCAGCGGGGCGGTGAGGGGCGTGCCGGGCCCGGTCATCCGGCCTCCTCCCGGAGCCGGTCCAGGGTCTCCTCGGCCACCATCGTGATGTCCCCGGCCCCGAGGGTCAGCACCAGGTCCCCGGAGCGGACCTCCGCCGCCAGGAACTCCACCACGTCGTGCCGGCGTGGGAGGTAGACCAGGCGCTTCCCCGGCCGGGCCTCGGCCAGCGCGTCGACCAGGAGCTTGCCGGTGACCCCGGGCACGGGCTCCTCGCCGGCCGCGTAGACGTCGGTGACCACCACGACGTCCGCCCCGGCCAGGCTCTCCCCCATGGGGCGCCACATGGCCAGGGTCCGCGTGTACCGGTGGGGCTGGAACACGGCGATCAGCCGCCGGCCGTCGCTCGGCGCGGCGGCCAGCGTGGCCGCGACCTCGGTGGGATGGTGGGCGTAGTCGTCGTAGAACTCCGCCCCCCGGACCACCCCCCTGTACTCGAAGCGCCTCCGGACGCCGGAGAACTCGCCCACGGCCCGGGCCGCGTCCCCGGCGGACACCCCGGCCAGCTTGGCGGCCAGCACGGCGGCCGTGGCGTTGAGGAGGTTGTGGCGCCCCCGGACCCGCAGGGCCAGGTCCACCGGGCGGCCACCGCCGAACCGGAGGGTCCCCCGGGCGCCGAGGGGGCCGTCCTCGACGGGGGCCAGCACCACGTCGTTCCCCTCAGCCGTCCCGTAGGTCAGAGCCTCCCGGCCCGCGGCGGCCAGGGCCACCCGGACGCCGGGGTCGTCGCCGCAGGCCACCACGCTCCCGGCCTGGGACATGAACCGGACGAAGGCCGACCGGATCTCCCGCCCTCCCCCGGTGAAGAAGTCCAGGTGGTCCTCCTCGATGTTCGTGACCACCGCGACGTCGGGGTGGAAGAGGAGGAAGGACCCGTCGCTCTCGTCGGCCTCCGCGACGAAGACGTCGCCGGCCCCGTGGCGGGCTCCAGAGCCGATCTCGTTCAGGCTCCCCCCGATCACGAAGGACGGCTCCAGCCCGGCCCGGTCGAGGAGCACGGAGAGCATCGAGGTCGTGGTGGTCTTGCCGTGCGTCCCCGACACCGCGAAGCCACGGCGCCCCTCCATGAGGGCGGCGAGGACCTGCGCCCTGGCCCACACGGGGAGCGACCGCTCCCGGGCCGCGGCCAGCTCCGGGTTCGTCGCCGGGATCGCCGTCGACACGACCACGCCGTCCGGGTCGCCCACCTGCTCGGCCCGGTGGCTCACGTGCACCTCGGCTCCCGCGGCCCGGAGGTCATCGAGGGCCCGGGAGTCCTTCAGGTCGGAGCCGCTCACCGAGATCCCCCTGGCCATGAGGAGGTGGGCGATGCCGCTCATCCCCGCGCCGCCGATCCCGATGAGGTGCAGGCGCCGCACGCCCTCCAGGCTAGGGACCTCGAGCGTGGCGATGCTCCCCGGCGGGGGGACGTAGTCGGGGAGGGCCTCCCCGGCGGCCGCCCGGGCGGCCCGGAGGGTCTCGGTCATCGCGCCCTCCCCTCCGCCGCCTCCAGGACCACGTCGGCCAGCGCGTCGGCCGCGTGGGGGCGCCCCCAGGCCCGGGACCGCTCCGCCATCGATCGGAGGCGCTCGGCGTCGTCGACGAGGTCCACGATCCTCTCGGCCAGCGACTCCCCGGTGAGCGCGTCGTCCAGGAGGACCGAGGCCCCTCCGGCCCGCTGCACGGCCCGGGCGTTCAGCTCCTGGTGGCGCCCGGTGGCGTACGGGTACGGCACGAGGAGCGACGGCAGCCCGAGCGCGGTGATCTCCGCGATGCTCGTCGCCCCGGCCCGGGCCACCACGAGGTCGGCCACCGAGTAGGCCAGCTCCATCCGCTCGAGGAAGGGCAGGGTCCGCACGAGGAGCGACGACCCCTCGGCAAGGGCCCTCTCCACCCCGGGATGGTGGGCCTCCCCGGTGAGGAGGAGGACCTGGAGGTCGTCCCGGTCCCCGAGCAGGGCGCAGGCCTCCACGGCGGCCCGGTCGACGTGGAGGGCCCCCTGGCTCCCGCCGAACACCACGACGGTCCGCCGGGCGGCCTCCAGCCCCAGCGTCTCCACGGCCTCCTTGGCCAGCACGTCCGGCTCCTCCAGGACCCGCAGCACCCGGCTCCTGACGGGGTTCCCGGTGACCACGGTCCTGGCCCGGCGGGGCAGCGCCCTGGCCGCCTCCGCGAAGGTGAGGGCCACCGTCCTGGCCCGCCGGGAGAACAGGCGGTTGGCCAGGCCGGGGACCGAGTTCTGCTCGTGGAGCACGACGGGCCGCCTCTCCCTGATCGCCGCCGTCACCACCGGACCGCTCACGTACCCGCCCATCCCCACGACGACGTCTGCCTCCCGGGCCAGGGGCCGGCAGGCCTTCAGGGAGCGCACCAGGGACAGGGGAGCCCGGAGGGCCGCCGTCGACAGCTCCCGGACGAACGGGCGGGCCTCGACGGCGGTGAACGGGATCCCGGCCTCGCTGACCAGCCGGGCCTCGACCCCCGCCGCGGTCCCGGCGAACGACACCTCGGCACCGTCCCGGTCGACGAGGCGACGGGCCAGGGCCAGGGCCGGGAACACGTGTCCGGCCGTACCCCCTCCGGCCAGGAGCACCCTCACGGCCGCCGTCCTCGGGTCCGGCGGGGGCCAGCAGCGCCGGCGGCCGCCTGGCCGCTCCCGCGGGACGCCCTGGCCACGTTCAGGAGGATGCCGATCGCGGCCAGGTTGGCGATCAGCGACGACCCCCCGAACGAGACCAGCGGGAGGGGGACGCCCGTCACGGGGAGGAGCCCGGTCACGGTGGCCAGGTTCATCACGGCCTGCAGGCCCAGCCACCCCACGATCCCCCCGGCCAGCAGGCGCCCGTACACGTCCTCGGTCCGTGCGGCGATCCGGACCCCGGCCACCAGAAGGGCCCCGAACAGCACGAGCACGGCGATGGCCCCGATCATCCCCAGCTCCTCGCCGATGATCGAGTAGATGAAGTCGGTGTGCGCGTTGGGCACGTACAGCCACTTGGCCCGGCTGGCCCCCAGGCCCACGCCGAACCACCCTCCAGAGCCCAGGGCCAGCAGCGACTGGATCACCTGGTACCCGTCGCGGTACGGGTCGGCCCAGGGGTTCAGGAACGAGAGCAGGCGCGAGGCCCGGTACCCCTCGGTGACGATGAGGACCAGGCCGAGCCCCCCGCAGAACAGGCCGCCGGCCAGCAGGTACCGGAGCCGGACCCCGGCCAGGTAGAACAGGAGGAACACGATCGCGCACATGATCACCGTCGTGCCGAGGTCGGGCTCCAGCATCACCAGGGCGGACAGCAAGCCGAGGATGGGCAGGAGGGGCAGGGCCACGTGGGCCGGCTCGTCCAGCTTCGACCACTTCTTGGCCAGGACGGCCGCGGTGAACAGGACCAGCGAGATCTTGGCCAGCTCGGAGGGCTGGAGCGTGACCGGGCCGAGGACGATCCACCTGGTGGAGCCGCCCACGGTCGTGCCGACCTCCAGCACGACCGCCAGGAGCACCACCGACACGGCCAGCATGGGCACCGACGCCCGCCGCCACATCCGGTAAGGGATCGCGGCGGTCACGACCATGGCCACCAGCCCCACCACCGCGTAGATGGCCTGCCGGGTGAAGAACTCGTAGCTCGACCCGAACTGCTGGAGGGCCCACACCGAGCTCGCCGAGAGCACCATGACCACCCCGAACGCGGTGAGCAGGACCGTGCACGCGACGAGCAGCCAGGCCGCCCCCAGCGCCCTGGCCCGCTCGCCCGTCCTCGATCCGGCGAACGCCGGCGAGGCCTCTTCGGGCCGGACCAGGCGGAGATGGGGTCGGGGAAGGACGCGGGTGGCCACGGCCCCTACCTCCTGGCCCTCTCGTGCAGGCGCACGGCGGCGGCGGCGAACCGCTCGCCGCGCTCCCGGTAGTCGGCGAACATGTCGAGGCTGGCGCAGGCGGGGGCCAGGACCACGGCCCCTCCCTCCGGGGCCATGTCCAGGCCGAGCCGGGCGGCCTCCTCGATCGATCCGGCCCTCCGGACGGGGAGCCGGCCCTCGAACAGCGCGGCGATCACCCCGGCCGACTCCCCCAGCACGACCACGCCGGCCAGCCGCGGGGCCAGGCCGACCAGGGGCGAGAGGTCGACCCCCTTGGCCTGTCCCCCGGCGTTCTGGACGGCGCCGTCCACGCCGGACAGCGCCGCGAGGGTGGCGTGCGGGTTGGTGGCCTTGGAG
>JACQTL010000233.1 GCA_016210805.1 Actinomycetota bacterium
GCGTGGGACCGGGCCCGCCGTCCACCTCCGGGACGTCCGCAAGCGCTTCGGCGACGTCACGGCGGTCGACGGGGTGGACCTCGAGATCCGGGAGGGCGAGTTCTTCTCGCTGCTCGGGCCGTCGGGCTCGGGCAAGACCACGTGCCTGCGGATGATCGCGGGCTTCGAGGCGCCGTCGGAGGGACGGATCCTGCTCCACGGTCGCGACGTCACCGCGCTTCCCCCGTACGAGCGCGACGTGAACACGGTGTTCCAGGACTACGCGCTCTTCCCCCACATGACCGTGGGCGAGAACGTCGGGTACGGCCTCAGGGTGAAGAAGGTCCCCGCCGCGGAGCGAGGGCGGCGGGTCGAGGAGGCCCTGAGGATGGTCCGGTTGGACGGGTTCGAGCGGCGCAAGCCGAGTCAGCTGTCGGGCGGCCAGCGCCAGCGGGTCGCGCTGGCCCGGGCGCTGGTCAACCGCCCGAGCGTGCTCCTCCTGGACGAGCCGCTCGGGGCGCTCGACCTCAAGCTCCGCCAGCAGATGCAGATCGAGCTCAAGACGATCCAGCAGGAGGTCGGGCTCACGTTCATCTACGTGACGCACGACCAGGAGGAGGCCCTCACCATGAGCGACCGGCTGGCCGTCTTCAACGCCGGCCGGGTGGAGCAGGTCGGATCCCCGGCCGGGGTGTACGAGCGGCCGGCCACCAGCTTCGTGGCAGGCTTCGTGGGGGTGTCCAACGTGCTGTCCGGCGAGGCGGCGCTGGCCGTGACCGGGTCGCCCGCCCCGTTCACGATCCGCCCCGAGAAGATCCGCCTCGTGGAGGTGGACCGGCCTCCCGCCCCCCACGAGCACTCGGCGGTGGGGCACGTCCGCGACGTGGTGTACGTGGGAGCGCTCACGCGCTACGTCGTGGTTCTCGACGGCGGCGGAGAGCTCGTCGTCGTCCAGCAGAACCTGGAGATCTCGTCGATGGAGGCGCTTCGGGTGCGCGGGAAGTCCGTGCGCCTCTCGTGGGATCGCCAGCACGAGCGTCCGGTCGAGAGGGCCGGAGGGGATGCCGGGCGAGACCCGGCCTACGCGAAGGAGGGGCCATGAAGCGAAGGTGGCGCCGGATGGCGCTGCTGGGGGTCGTCTCTGTGGTCGCTGCGGCGTGCGGCGGGGGCGGCGGCGGCGCCGGGGAGCCGCTCCAGGAGCTCGGGGACGGCGAGGGCCAGGTCAACATCGTGGCCTGGGCGGGCTACATCGAGGACGGCTCCACCGACCCGGCGTATGACTGGGTCACGCAGTTCGAGCAGGACACGGGCTGCCAGGTGGAGGTGAAGACGGCGGCCACCTCCGACGAGATGGTGACCCTGATGCAGGAGGGCTCGGGGTTCGACCTGGTCACCGCGTCAGGAGACGCCAGCCTTCGACTCATCAACGGGGGAACCGTCCAGCCGATCAACCTCGACCTGATCCCGAGCTACTCCACGGTGGACGAGAGGCTGCAGAACGCCTCGTGGCACACGGGGGACACCGACGGGGACGGGGAGGCGGAGCACTACGGGACCCCGTACCAGTGGGGCTCCAACGTCCTGATGTACAACACCGACGCGTTCGGGGGCACGGCGCCGACGTCCTGGGGGGTCGTGTTCGAGGAGCAGACGCTCCCCGACGGTGCCACGAACGCCGGTCGGGTCCAGGCCTACGACGGGCCGATCTACATCGCCGACGCTGCCCTCTATCTGATGGCGCACGAGCCGGGTCTCGGGATCACCGATCCCTATGCCCTGAACCGGGACCAGTTCAACGCGGCGCTCGACCTGCTCAGGCAGCAGCGCACGCTGGTGGCCCGGTACTGGCACGACGCGTTCATCCAGATCGACGACTTCACCAACGAGGGCATCGCGGCCTCGTCGTCGTGGCCGTTCCAGGTGAACCTGCTGAAGGCGGGGGGCGCGCCGATCGACAGCACGATCCCCTCCGAGGGGGCCACCGGGTGGGCCGACACGACGATGATGCACGTGAGCGCCCCCCACCCGAACTGCGCCTACATGTGGATGGAGTGGTCGCTGAACCCGAAGGTCCAGGGCGACCTGGCGGCATGGTTCGGGTCCGTCCCGGCCGCCCCCGCGGCCTGCACCGGCAACGAGCTCCTCACGGACGAGGGTTGCTCGGTGAATGGGTTCGACTCGTTCGAGCGGATCCACTTCTGGAAGACCCCGCAGTCCGACTGCTTCGAACCGGGGTCCGGGAAGGAGTGCGTCGCGTACCACGAGTGGGTGACCCAGTACCTGGCGGTGATCGGCGGCCGGTGAGCCGCCGCACCGATCGAATGATGGGATGGGGCCCCGGCGGGGCCCCATCCCTCGACTCCCGATCCCGCAGGTCGTCCGGGCGAGGCGACGGCCGGTGAGCGTCGGGTCGGACGTGGGCGGCTTCCCGGACGCCCCCGGCGCCCGACCCTCCGTCTCCAGGCGGGTCTCGGCGTTCTTCTTCCGTCACCCCCGGGTCCGCCTGGCCGTGATGCTCGGTCCGGGCCTGGCCTGGCTCGGCGTCCTCTACCTCGGATCCCTGGGAGCCCTGCTGGTGCAGAGCTTCTACCGGCTCGAGGAGTTCACCGGCCTGATGGTGCGGGAGTTCGGCCTGGCCACCTACCGCGTGCTGTTCGACCGGGCCAACGTGGACATCATCCTGCGCACGACCGCCATGGCCGCCGCGGTGACCTTGGCCTGCGCGGTCATCGCGTTCCCCCTGGCCTACTTCACGGCCCGCTACGCCTCGAGCCGGATGAAGGCCCTCTTGTACCTCGGCGTGGTGATGCCGCTCTGGTCCGCGTACCTGGTACGCGTGTACTCCTGGAAGCTGATCCTGGCCAAGGAGGGGGTCTTCAACTGGTTCGTCGAGCGGATCGGGCTCGACGGCGTTCTCGACGCCCTGCTCCGCCTGCCGGGCATCGGCGGGCCCTCGCTCTCCCAGTCCTACCTGGGCATGTTCATCGTGTTCGTCTACATCTGGCTCCCGTACATGATCCTGCCCCTCATGGCCGCCCTGGAGCGCGTCCCGGCCACCCTCCTGGAGGCCTCCGGCGACCTCGGCGCGAGGCCCGGGCGCACGTTCCACAGGGTGATCCTCCCTCTGGCCCTCCCCGGGGTGATCGCCGGCTCCATCTTCACCTTCTCGCTGACCCTGGGGGACTTCATCATCCCGACGATCATCGGTGACTCAAGCTTCTTCATCGGGGCGGCCGTCTACGTGCAGCAGGGGACCGCGGGGAACCTGCCACTGGCCGCGGCGCTGGCCGTAGTCCCGCTGGCGATCATGGCCGTGTACCTGGTCCTGGCCAAGCGGGCCGGGGCCTTCGAGGCGCTCTAGAGGGAGGGGCCGTGGCCGACGGGATGGGGGTGCGCCGGAGGGCGGGTATCGGCCTCCGCGTCGCGAGCGGCGCCGTGATGCTCTTCCTCTACTTCCCCCTGGCCATCATCCTGCTCTACGCCTTCACCACCGAGGACGCGAGCTTCCGGTTCCCTCCTCCGGGGCTCACGACGGACTGGTTCGGCGTGGCGCTGGGCAACGAGCGGATGCTCTCCGCACTCCGCCTCTCGCTCGTCGTGGCCAGCGTTTCCACGGTGGTGGCCATCTCCCTGGGCAGCCTGCTGGCCGCGGCGGTGTACCGGACCCGATTCTTCGGACGGGAGGCGGTCTCGTTCCTGGTCATCCTCCCGATCGCGTTGCCGGGGATCGTAACCGGGATCGCGCTGCGCTCCACGATCGCGCTGTCCGGGATCCCGTTCAGCACCTGGACCATCGTGATCGGACACGCCACGTTCTGCATCGTCGTGGTCTACAACAACGTGCTGGCCCGGTTCAGACGGATGTCGCCGTCGCTGACTGAGGCGTCCATGGACCTGGGGGCCTCCGGGCTCCAGACGTTCCGCCACGTGGTCCTGCCGAACATGGGGACGGCCCTGCTGGCCGGCGGGATGCTGGCGTTCGCGCTCTCCTTCGACGAGATCATCGTCACGACGTTCGTGGCCGGGCAGCAGGAGACGTTGCCCATCTGGATCTTCGCCAGCCTGACCCGGCCCAGGCAGCGGCCGGTCACCAACGTGGTGGCCATCCTGGTCATCGCGGTGACGTTCGTCCCGATCCTCCTCGCCCAGCGGCTGACCAGGGAGGAGACGGTCCGCCACGCGGCCGGGAAGGTGGAGACGCAGTGACCGGGGCCAGGCGACGCTCGGCCCGTCGGCCGGAGGCCGCTACAGGTACTGGCCGGGCGGGCCGGTGACCGGCGGCTGGGGGGGCTGGCCGGAGGGGAGGCCCCGCCGGCGGAGCTCCTCGAACTGCTGGCGGGCGGCCATCTGCTGGGCCCAGAGGGCGGCCTGGATCCCGTGGAACAGCCCCTCGAGCCACCCCACCAGCTGGGCCTGGGCGACGCGTATCTCCGACTCGGTGGGGACGCCCTCCAGGGGCCCGGCCAGGGCCGACAGCTCGCGCTGGAGGTCGGGGGAGAGCACGTCGGTCAGCTCCTGGAGGGACCGCTCGTAGATCTGGCGGAGCCGGACCCTGCCCCGCTCGTCGATCGAGGCGGTGCGGGTCTCCTCGAGCAGCTCCCGGATCATCCCGGCGATGCGGAGCAGCTTGGCCGGCTGGGCGATGGCCTCGGCTCGCGGCCCCTCCTCCTGCCCGTCGCCGGCCTCCATCTCGCCGGCGGCCTCGGGCGCCCGGGTCGGATCCGGGGTCGGTCCGTCCGCGGTCTCGTCCACGCCCCAACCGTAGCAGGCGCCGCCCGAGGAGGGGGTCAGGCGAACCCCAGGCGGGTCGCCGCGGGGAGGAGGATCC
This sequence comes from Actinomycetota bacterium, assembly GCA_016210805.1. GTDB lineage: Bacteria > Actinomycetota > UBA4738 > UBA4738 > JACQTL01. Next base: position 4,808 of record JACQTL010000233.1, read on the forward strand.
CCGGGAGTCGCACCGCGTGGCGGAGGCCCGTCTCCACGTGGAGGACGAACAGGCTGTCGTTCTCGATCCAGGTCAGGAGCCGGGAGTCGTCGGAGAACGTCGCTCCCAGGGGCCGGCGGTCGGCCCACCGGAGCAGGAGCCCCGGCGAGCCCGGGCGGAGCAGGAACAGGCCGAGCCGGCCTCCATCGGAGGTGGCGCCGGTCACCGCGAGCAGGCGCCCGTCCGGCGACCAGGCCACCACGCGGCGCACCGAGAACCCGGTGGGGAGCCGGTAGCGGACCAGGTCCCCGGCCGCCCGGCCCCCCCGGATGCCCTCGGCCGACCACACGGCCACCGGCCCGTCGCCGCGGGTCCCCGAGACGAGCACGCGCCCCGGGTACACGACCACGTCGTCGAGGCTGAGCCCCGGGGCCAGGATCCGAGAGGCCCTCCCGACGGGCATGCCGTCGGCGGCCCGGACGGGGGTGACCGCGACCCGGGCGGCCGCGTCCCATCCGCTCGGAGGATCGCCCTGCACGGCCCTGGCGACGAGGACCGTCCCGTCCTCCCGGATCGCGAAGGAGACGACGTCTCCGGACACCCTGGCGGGCCGCTCGTGGGGGTCCATCGTGGTGGAGAGCAACGTCCCTCCCCGGGAC
>JACQTL010000234.1 GCA_016210805.1 Actinomycetota bacterium
CGGCCCGGACCTCCTCGATCATCCATTCCCAGAACGGGAAGGCCTTCGTGTGCGGGTTGTCCACCCGGAAGATCCTGACGCCGTGGGCGATCCAGAAGGTGGCGACGTCCTTCAGGGCCTCCCACAGGCCCCGCCAGTCCTCGGTCTCGAAGTCGAGGGGGTAGATGTCCTGGTACCGCTTGGGGGGGTTCTCCGCGTACCTGATCGAGCCGTCGCCCCGGTGCCGGAACCACTCCGGGTGCTCGGTGACCCACGGATGGTCGGGCGAGCACTGATAGGCGAGGTCCAGCGCGATCTCCAGGCCGTGCTCGCGGGCGGCCGCCACCAGCCGGTCCAAGTCCTCGACCTTCCCCAGCTCGGGGTGGATCGCGGTGAGACCGCCCTCCTTCGAGCCGATCCCCCACGGGCTCCCCGGGTCGCCGGGGCCGGCGACCTCCGCGTTGTTGGGGCCCTTGCGGTGGGTCGTCCCGATGGGGTGGATCGGCGGGAGGTAGAGCACGTCGAAGCCCATGCCGGCCACGTGGGGAAGGAGCGTCTCCACGTCGGCGAACGTGCCGTGGCGCCCGGCCTCCTGCGCCGCCGACCGGGGGAACATCTCGTACCAGGCCCCGAACCGGGCCAGCTCGCGGTCCACCCTGACCACGAGCTCGCGCCCGTGGCCGCCCGCGAACCGGCGGTCCGGGTTCGCGGCCATCAGGGCGTCGACCTCCGGGTCCAGAGCCGCCTCGATCCCGGCCTCCACGGCGTCCGCACCCTCCTCGTCGTCGCCGGCCCGGCCGCCCTCCCGGACCCTCCGGGCGAACCGGCGGAGGGCCTTGCCGTCTGGGCCGGTGGCCCGCCGGGCTCCCTGATCGATCAGGTCCGCGCCCTCCAGGAGCTCGATCCGGACGTCCTGCCCGGCCGCGACCCTCTTGGCCAGGTCGCCCCGCCAGGTCGCGAACCGGTCGACCCAGCCCCTTACCGTGTAGCGGTGGTCCACGAGGCGGTCGATCCGGAAGGACCCCCGCCACCGGTCGTTGACCAGCGGCTCCATGGGAACCTCCGACCAGTCCCGCTCGTCCTCGGCCCGGTACCGGAGGACCGCCCGGACGGCGTCGTGGCCGTCGGCGAAGACGTCGGCCTCGACCACGACCTCCTCGCCTACCGTGCGCTTCACCGGGAACCGGCCGCAGTCGATCTCGGGGTCGACGCCCGAGACGACCACGCGCCTGCGCCCCTCCTTCACCTCCATGGAGACCTCTTCCTGCGGGCCGTTCGTGGGCCGCCGCCCCGGAGCGTCGCCGTCGCCTCCCCCGGGGACCGGGCCGACCGGCATGGGAAGTTCGAACCGGAGCCCCTATCTTAGTGGCGGGCCGAGAGGGCTCGCGCATCCGGCCACGATCGGGATGGGGCGAGCCGCCGAGCGCATGGTCCGGGCCGACGGGGACCTGGGGGATGAGCGACAGCGGGACGACGACCAGGACGGGCCGGGCCCCGGCCGGCCCCACCGCGCCTCCCGCGCCCCGGCCCCGCCAGGCCGGCGTGGCCGCGCTGCTCGCGGGGGTGGTTCTTCTCACCTACGCCGTCACGCAGCAGGGGCCGCTCCCCTTCCCCGTGGAGGTGGAGGGCACGACCCGGGCGGTGCTCCCCGGGACGACCCTCGAGGAGGCCGCAGACGCGTTCGGGGTCCGGCCCCGGGCCGGCGACCTGCTCGACGTGGACGGTGAGCTCCTCGAGCGGGACGCCGTCCCCGGGGCGGTCCTCCTGAACGGCCGGCGGGCCACCCCGGGGACGATGCTGTCCCCCGGGGACCGGATCACCACTGCCGACGGCGACGACCGGACCGAGCCCATCGAGCGGGTGGTCACGGAGCTGGAGGCGGGCACGCCCTCCAACCCCCAGTTCCTCCTCATCTCGGCGCCCGGCCAAGAGACCGTCCGCCGGGGAGCCGTCTCGGGGAAGGTCGTCTCGGTGTCGTTCGTCCCCACGGGGCCGGCCAAGGTCCCGAACGCCGTGGCCCTCACCTTCGACGACGGCCCCACCCCCACGTACACCCCCCAGATCCTGGACATCCTGGAGCGGTTCGACGTCCAGGCCACGTTCTTCGTGGTCGGGTACCTGGCCGAGCGGTTCCCCGACATCGTCCGCCGGCAGGTGGAGGTCGGGATGCAGGTCGCCTCCCACTCCTGGGGCCACCCCCTGTCCCCACCCTTCCGCAAGCAGCCTCCCCGCCGGATGCGGGAGGAGATCGTCCGGGGCACCGAGGCCCTGGAGGCTCTGGGGGCCAGGGTGACCCTCTTCCGGCCGCCCCAGGGGAGCTTCTCCCCCGACGTGGTCCGGGTGGCCGAACGGTACGGTCTCCGGCTCGTCCTGTGGAACGTCGACCCCGGGGACTGGCGCCGGGGGGCCACCGCGAACAGCATCGTGAAGAACGTCCTGGCCGCCGTGCGACCGGGCTCGATCATCCTGCTCCACGACGGGGGCGGCGACCGGGAGGCCACCCTGCGAGCCCTGCCCCGGATCATCCGGGGCATCCGCGAGATGGGTCTCGAGCTGGTGACGGTCGACCACCCGCTCGCCTAGGAGGAAGCGGCGGGGAGCGGCGCGGCGGGGTCGGGGGCCGGGGCGCCCGCGCCCGCGGCCACGAAGCCCGGGATCCGCACGCTGAAGATCGAGCCGGCGCCGGGGCGGCTCCGGACGCTCACCGTCCCCCCGTGCGCCTCCACCAGGGCCCGGGCGATGGTCAGGCCCAGGCCGGTGCCCCCGTTCCGGCGACTCCGGCCCGTCTCGGCCCGGGCGAACCGGTCGAAGATGCGGTCGATTCTCTCGGCGTCTATGCCGGGTCCGGAGTCGGCCACCTCGAGCACCGCGGCGCCGTCCTCGCCGAACGCGCGCAGGGTCACGCGCTCGCCGGGCGCCGTCACGTTCACCGCGTTCTCGATCAGGGCGTCCAACGCGATCTCGAGCCGCTCCTCGTCGGCGAGCACCTCTCCCTCGGCCTCGACGCGGAGCTCCCAGGCCCGGGGCGCCGCGGCCGACCACCGACGGTGGGTCCGCCGGAGGAGGTCGCCCACGTCCACCGTGGCCGGATTCAGGAAGCCTGGATGCTCCGCGGCGGCCAGGAGGAGCAGGCGGTCGGAGATCCGAGCCAGCCGGTCGAGCTCGTCGAGCACGATGGCCACGTCGCCGGCACCCTCGCCCTCGGCCAGGGCGGCCTGGAGCAGCTCGGCGTGGCCCCGGGCCACCGTGATGGGGGTGCGCAGCTCGTGCGAGGCGTCACGGACGAAGGCCCGCTCGGTCTCGAGGAGGCGGTGCTCCGTCTCGGCGCGGCGCCTGGCCTCCTCCACGGCGGCCTGTCGGCGCCGGGCGTGCCAGACCATGGCCACGACCATCGCCGCCATCAGGGGGACCTCAGCCAGCTCGTCCAGCCCCTCGTGCTCGCGCTGCACGCTGACCAGGAGCGCCGTCCCGGTCAGCAGGACCACGCCCACGAGCACCACCGCGGTCGAGCGCAGTCGCCAGACCCGGAACCCGTAGACCAGCGTGAGACTCACCCATACGAGGTGGAATGGGATGGTCTCGTACCTGGCCAGGGCCATGGCGACACCGACGTTCGCCAGGGCGAACGCCCCCCAGGCCACCTCGACCCAGCGGCTACGGAGGAAGGAGCCGATATCCCGCATGGCGCACCGTCTCGATCAGGTCGGGGCCCAGCTTCGAGCGAAGCCGCCCCACGTACACGTCGGCCACGTTGGTCCCCGGATCGAAGGAGTACCCCCACACCTCCGAGAGCAGCAGTTGGCGGCTGACTACCTGGCCGGGCCGGCGTACCAGGGCGGCCAGGACGGATGCCTCGCGCGCGGAGAGGGCCACCGACCCCCCGCCGGCGTCGGCTTCCCGCCGTACGAGGTCCAGGGACAGCCTGCCGGCCCGGAGGACGGTCCGAGCCCCCTCGCTTCCGGGAGCCCGCAGGCGGGCGTGGACCCTGGCGAGCAGCTCCACGATGGCGAACGGCTTGGTCAGGAAGTCCGCGGCCCCGAGCTCCAGGCAGCGCACCCGGGACTCGACGTCCGAAAGGGCGGAGAGCACGAGCACGGGCTGGTCCGGCCGGGACTCCAGGACCCCCTTGAGGACGCTCTCTCCGTCCATACCCGGGAGGAGGAGGTCGAGGACTATGAGCTCGTAGGCGCCCGTACGCGCCATGTCGAGGGCCCGCACCCCGTCGTGCGCCTCGTCCACGGCGAGCCCGTCGGCCGAGAGCGCCCTGGAAACGAAGCTCGCGATCCGCGGCTCGTCCTCCACCACCAGGACCCGAGCCATGCCCGTGATGCTAGGGCGGCGGACGGGTGCCGCGCCAGGCCGCGGGAGAGCCCCAGCATGACAGTTCGATGAAGCACCCTTCATCTCCGCCGGTCGGGACCTGCCGCGCTGGCATCATCCGGCTCGACCGACGCGCCGGAGCGGCGCGCGAGCTGGAGGGAGGGACGGGATGAGGAAACCATCTGTCCGCACGGCGGGGATCGCCGTGCTGGGGGCCGTGGCCCTGGTGGCGGGAGCGTGCGGCGGAGGCGACGAGGGCACGGTGACCACGACCCTGAGCGACTTCGAGATCGTGCTCGCTCCCTCCTCGGTGGCATCCGGCGAAGTGACCTTCGACATCACGAACAACGGCCCATCCACCCACGAGTTCGTCGTGTTCGACACGGGCCTGGCCGAGGACCAGCTGCCCACGGACGAGAACGGCGATGTCGACGAGGAAGGATCCCCCGACATCACGGTCGTCGACGAGGTCGAGGACATCGGGAGCGGAGCCGACGCGACGCTCACCGTGACGCTCGATGCCGGGACCTACGTGATCGTGTGCAACCTCCCGGGTCACTACGCCGCGGGCATGCACACGACGATCACCGTCGCCTAGGGCTCCGGGACCACCGCGACGCAGACGAGCTCGACCTTGGCGGCCGGGTCGAACAGGCCGGCCACCTGGAACAGGGACACCGCCGGGTAGTGCCGGCCGAGGTGCCGGCGCCAGATGTCGCCCAGCTCGCCGAGCGCCGAGCGGTAGGTCGCGGCGTCGGTCACGAAGATCTGGACGGAGACCAGGTGCTCGGGCCGGCCGCCGGCGGCCTCCAGGGCCCGCACGACGTTGGCGCACGCCCCCTCGAACTGGGCCACGATCCCGTGCCCGGGCAGCCGCCCGTCGGCGTCGTGCCCGGCCTGCCCGGCCAGGAAGACCAGACGGCCGGATGTGGGGACGACGGCGTGCGAGAACCCCAGCGGCGGGGGAAGCCCCTCGGGGTTCACCAGCTCGTGCGGGGTGGCCGGGCGGCCCTCCGGGTCGGTCACCGCCCCCGCCACCTCGGCTCCCGGCCCTCGGTGAACGCTGCGTAGAACTCGGCGTGGTCCTCCGAAGACATCAGGAGGGCCTGGGTGACGGCCTCAAGCTCGATCGCGCTCCCGAGGGGCATGTCGAGCTCCCGGGACAGCAGGAGCTTCGTGGCGGACAGGGCGGCCGGCGGCCCGCCGGCCAGGCGCCGGGCCAGGGCCCCGGCCTCCTCGGCCAGAGCCTCGTCGTCCACAACCCTGGTGGCCAGGCCGATGGCCGCCGCTCGCTCGGCGTCCACCGCGTCGCCCAGCATCAGCAGATCCGTGGCGTGGCCCAGCCCGACCACGCGGGGCAGGAGGTAGGCCGATCCCATGTCCGCGCCGGCCAGGCCCACGCTGGTGAACAGGAACCGGAAGGTGGCCGAGCGGGCCAGCACACGGAGGTCGGCGGCCAGGGCGATCACGGCCCCCGCGCCCGCGGCCACCCCGTTCACCGCGGCCACGATGGGCACGGGGCACTCGCGCATCCGCTGGACCACGGCCCCGGTCATCCGGGTGAAGTCCAGCAGGGCCCGGCGGTCGGCCCCCTGGAGGGCCCCGATGATCTCGTGGACGTCGCCGCCCGAGCAGAACCCCCGGCCGCTCCCGGAAAGGACGAGCGCCCGGACGTCGTCGCGGTGGGGCAGCTCGGCGAGGAGGTCGCGGAGGTCGGCGTAGACCTCGAACGTGAGCGCGTTCAGCCGCTCGGGGCGCGTGAAGGTGAGCTTCGCCACGCCCTCGTCCACCGCCAGGTCGAAGTGCTTCCAGTCC
>JACQTL010000239.1 GCA_016210805.1 Actinomycetota bacterium
CTTCAGTCCTTGCAGCCACGAGACCTCCTAACTTTTGACTGCGGCGGTCTGCAGATGCCGTTGGGAGCGGCCCTGGAGCCGGGGGCCGTGGGTCCCGAGGTGACGCGCCGGCGCACGGCAGGAAGGGGGGTAAGGGCTTCCTGAACTGACTTGAGACTAGCAGCACTGCAGGGCGCGTCAACCCGCGTTTCCGCTGGTCAGAGGGCACCTGGAAGGACAGAGACCGGCCTCGGTGGGGCCCACCGAGGCCGGTCTCTTGCGGTCAGACCAGCTTGAGCTCAGTACGACACTCCCGGCACGTCACGGTCCGCGAGTCGTCTAGCCGACGCACGGTCACCGTCTCTGGTTCGAGTCCGCACCGGGTTCGCCGGCCTGCCTCCACGGCGTGGACCACCCGGGTCACTCGGTCGTCCAGTACCTCGATGATCACCTGTAATCACCTCCTTCCGTCCCCTCATGGGGCGGTCAGGAGGCCGCTGGACACTACGAGGGGCGGAATTGTCACTCTTTCTCAGGTTCCTGACGAGCGGCAGGACCTGGGCTATTTCTCTGGTTCTCGGTCCACGCGCTTCACGTCCTGCACCTTGAGGACCGCCACGGGCCGGCCGCTCGCCTCCCGGAAGATGACCCACACGTCGCCGATCCGAAAGTCGTTGGCCTCGATGACCTCGGTGCTGCCGTCCCCAGCAAACGTGACCCTATACTTCGCCATCTCCAGTTCGCCTCCTCCGTTGGGCGGGAACCCTTCCGCTTCGCGGGCACCTTCCTAACACACAGGTACGACACCCTCTGTTACTTGCGGAGAATCGCGCCGGCCCAGGGTTCCCAGGGACGAGTATGCGGGGGGCCGTGCTATTGGTGGGGCGCCTCGATGTCGTCCAACTGGTGGCGCACGCCCTCCCGCCACCGGAAGGAGACGCGCCCCTCGTGGAACCCGTGCTGCCCCGGCACGGCGGGCGCGATCACGGCGGCCTCCAGGAGCTGCTCCAGCCACGGACGCAGCGCCGGGTCAGCCAGGTACGCGTCCAGGTCCGGCTCCTCGCCCAGCTCCGCGAAGTAGGTCCGGGTGGGTCGTCGGGTGGTGACGTCCTCCAGGAGCGCGTCCAGCTCGCGGAGCCGCTCGACGAGCGGGGCGCGGCGCACGCGCCACTCCCCTGGCGTGAGGTCCGGGGTCGCGGCGAGTTCCTCCAGCTCAGACTCGACGGCGGCACGCGCCGCGAGCAGCTCCTCGGGTAGCTCCGCCGGGTCCGCCACCGCGTCCCGCTCCACCAGCATGTCCGCCGCCCGCCGGGTCACGAGCTCGTCGAGAGCGCGCGCGTCGATCGAGAGGGCGTGCCCCTTCCGGCGCACGCAGACGTAGCGTGGCACGCCCTTGTCGGGGCGCCCGACCAGCCGCCCGCCGCAGCGCCCGCACTCCACCAACCCGGTGAGGAGGTACCGACCCGTCCGCGCGCGCGACTTCCGGTCGGGTCCGGAGCGCTGCGCGAACAGGCGCACGAGCCGGGCGTGGTCGCGGCGCGTGATGATGGGGCTCCACGTCGCGCGTTTCCCGTCCAGCAGCCCGGCGATCCGCTCCGACTCGAGTAGGACCCGGAGCGTCTTGGCGTTCCAGGGCATGCCGGCGGAGGTCCGCAGCCCGCGCGCGTTCCAGTCCCGGCAGATGCTCAGGAGCGACGCCCCGGCGAGCACCCGCTCCGCGGCGTCACGGACGAGCCGAGCCTGCTCCTCCACGGGTCGCAAGCCGCGCTCGGCGTCGCGCTCGTAGCCGAACAGCACGCGCCCCCCTGCCCACTCACCGTTCGCGCGCTTCTCCGCGTGCCACTCCGTGATCCGGTCGCGCCTGGCCTGGGACTCCAGCTGCGCGAGCGACGCGAGGATCGCCAGGAGGACAGGCCCGTACTCGCCGCCGATCGGCTCCGACACGGACTCGAACGCGGCACCGCGCCCGTCGCAGAGCTCCTTGAACCTCAGCAGCCGGAGCGTGTTGCGCGCCGCGCGGCTGATCGCGAACACGACCACGGCGTCCGCCTCCCGCGCGTCCACCGCCGCCTCCAGGGCGAGCCAGCCAGGGCGGTCCCGCCCCGTGAACGCGGAGCGCCCCGAGTCCGTGAAGACCCGCGCGACCTCCCAGCCGCGCGCCTCGCAGAACGCGCGGCAGGCCCGCTCCTGCCGCGCCGTGGAGGTCTCCGTGCCCTTCTCGTTGAGCGTGGAGACCCGCGTGTAGATCGCTGCTCGTACCACTGGGGTCCTCCTCTCCCTCGGTCCGGGAGGACTGTATTACATTCGCGGGTACGGTGCCAGCCCACGTCCCGGTAGGGGCGTTCCCGGTCCTGCTCCTCCACGACGTGGGCCACGAGGCCCGGGGCCCTGGCGATCACGTAGAAGGCCTTCCCCAGGCGGGGCTCGAGGCCGAGCTCCAGGAGGAGGGCGGCCATCGCCCCGTCGATGTTCATCCCCAGGCGTCGGCCGACCGCGTCCTCCGTGGCCTCCTCGAAGGCCACGGCCATCTCGACCCACCGGCCCGAGAACCCGAGCTCGGCGGCGACCTCGAGGAGCCGGCCGGCCCGGGGGTCGGGGTCGTGCACCACGTGCCCGTACCCGGGGATCCGCCGGCCTCCCGCCCTGTACCGCGCCGCAACCTCGCGCGCGGCCTCCGGCGGCGCCTTGCCGGTGTCCGCGGCCTCGACGAGCATCGCGGCGCCGAGCTCCACGGCGCCGCCGTGGTGATCCCCAAGGCCGATCGTCCCCGCGGCCACGGCGGCCTGGAGCGGTACCCCGGCCGAGGCCACGAACCTGGCCGCGTCGACGGACGGCGCCACCAGCGAGTGCTCGCACGCCGAGACCAGGATGGCCTCCATCATCCGCCCCTCGTTCCCGTCCGGGAGCCGCCCGGCCAGCAGCAGGAAGGAGACGTCGCCGAAGGACCGGCTCCCGATCATCGGGATCAGGTCGTGGCCCCTGACCAGGATCTCGTTCGGCCGGACCCGGGAGATCGCCGTTCGCCAGAACGGCCGGTCGTCGGTCATCCCGCCTCCTCCCGGACGCACACGTCGCACCGGCCGTAGATGTCGGCCTGGTGCGAGGAGACCTCGAACCCCCTGCGGTTGGCCACCTCGGCCGCCCAGCCCTCCACCTCGCAGGACGGGATCTCCACCACCCGCCCGCACGACTCGCAGATCAGGTGGTGATGGTGGCCGGGCTCGCACAGCTTGTAGGCCACCTCGCCCTCCCCGGCCGGGAACGTCCTGGCCAGCCCGGCCTGGGCCAGGGCCTGGAGGGTCCGGTACACCGTGGCCAGGCCGGCCCCTCCGGCCCCCCGGTGGAGCAGGAGGTGGAGGGCCTGGGCGGTGACCGGACGGCCCCGGCGGGCCATCGCGGCGAGGATGGCCTCGCGCTGGCGGGTCGGGCGGAGGCCGGCCCGGGCCAGGAGGTCCGCGGGATCGATCACGACCTCACCACCGGCCGGTGCCGCCGGGCGGCCCGGCGTCCGCCCACGGTGGCCCCCACGAACAGCAGGATCGAGGCCAGGACGATCGTCGCCCCCGGCGTGAGGGTCCCCACCAGGAGCGCGGCGACCAGCCCGCCGACCGTGGACAGCACCCCCATGACCACCCCCCAGCCCAGGGTCCCCCGGAAGGAGTGGGCCAGCCTCGAGCCGGCCGCCACGGGCACGACGAGCAGCGAGGCCACCAGGAGGAGGCCGACGGCGCGCATCCCCGCGGTGACCAGGAGGGCCGTGAGGGCCACCAGGAGGAGGTTCAGCGAATCCACGGGGAGCCCCGACGCCCTGGCCGTCTCCTCGTCCAGGGCCACCACGAACAGCTCCCTGTAGAAGAGCAGGGCCAGGGCGACGACCACGGCGCAGAGGGCCACCATCAGCCATGTCTCGGACCACGAGGTGGCGTACAGGCTTCCGAACAGCACACCCAGCACGGACCCGTCGAAGCGGTCCAGGGCGGAGAGGACCACCGCGCCCAGGGCGATCCCCGCGTAGAACACCAGGGCCAGCGAGAGGTCCCCGGCCAGGCGGCCCCGGGCCCGGAGGCGCTCCAGGGCCGCCGCCCCGAGGAGCGCCACGGCCAGGGCCCCCCACACCGGGGCCACCCCGGCCAGGATCCCCAGGGCGACCCCGGCGAAGGCGAGGTGGCCGATCCCGTCGCCGATCAGGGAGAGCCGGCGCTGGACCAGGAAGCCACCCACCACGGGAGCCGCGGCCCCCACGGCCAGGGCCGCGACCAGGGCCCGGAGGGCGAACTCCTCGGTGAAGAGCCCGATCATGGCCGGATCTCCAGGTGGTCGTGGAACTCGTCGTGTGTGAGCGAGCGGATCCTCCCGCCGTCGATGAGCAGGATCCGCTCCACGGCCTCGTGGAAGTCGTCGGGGTCGTGGGAGACCGCGATGATCGTGACGCCCCGCTCGGCCCTCCGGGACAGCTCGGCGACGAACGCGGGCCGCAGGCTCTGATCGATCCCGGTGGTGGGCTCGTCCAGGAGGAGCAGCGGGGGGTCCCCGACCATGGCCCGGGCCAGGACGGCCCGCTGCTGCTGGCCTCCGGAGAGCTCGAACAGGCACTCCGCCGAGAGGTCGCCGAGCCCGACGGCCTCCAGGGCCGCGCTCACGCTCCGCCGGCCCCCCCGGGGCATCCGGCCGAGCAGGGGCTTCCCGGGAACCAGCCCGGCGGCCACCACCTCGGTCACCGAGACCGGCAGCGAGCTGGCTCCCCTGAACCCCTGCGGGGCGTAACCGATCCGCCGGAGGACCTCGGGGTCCCGGGGCGAGGAGCCCAGGACCCGGACCGTGCCGGCCTGGGGCCGGAGGAGGCCGAGGCAGAGCCTGAGGAGGGTGGACTTGCCGCTCCCGTTCGGTCCGGACAGGACGACGAAGTCGCCCGGGTGAAGGACCAGGTCGGCGCCATCCAGGACCGGGGAGGGTCCGTAGCCGAACCGGACCCCGGAGAGCTCCACGGTGGGAGCCGTACCGCTCACGCTCACGATCCCGCCCCCTCGCAGCCCAGGCCCTCGCGGAGGCTGGCCAGGTTCTCGTCCATCACGGTCACGTAGTCGCCCTCGGCCGGGCGGGACTCCAGGGTGGAGAGGGGCAGGGCGGGGACGCCCAGGTCGGAGGCCACGCTCTCCCCGACCCGCCGCCCCTCGGCCGTGGCCTCGAAGAAGACGGCGCCGGCCCGGCCCTCGGCCACGGCCCGGGCCACGGCTCTGAGCCTGTCGGCCGAGGGCTCGGACTCGGGGGACAGCCCGGCGATGCCGAGCTGCTCGAGGCCGTAGCGGTCGGCCAGGTAGCCGAAGGCCTCGTGGGTCACGATCAGGGTCAGGTAGGCGCATCCGGTCAGGCCCTCGCGGTACCGCTCGGAGAGCTCCAGGAGGGCGCTCTCCGCCTCCTCCGCTCGGCGGTCGAGGCGGCCCGCTCGGGGCGGGTCGATCGACCCGAGGGCCGCCCCGATCTCCCCGACGGCCCGGGCCATGGCCTCCGGGTCGAGCCACAGGTGGGGGTCCGCGGCGTCCTGCTCCGGACGCTCGGCCACGAGCTCCTCGCCGGGGACCCGGAGGACGACCCCCTCGGCCTCCCGGGCCGCCTCCTCAACCTCGGGCTGGAAGCCGTCCAGCGGCAGGAGGAGCACGAGGTCGGCATGCTGAAGCTCGGACCGCTGGACCGCCGAGAGCGACGCGTCGTGGGCTTCGGTCCCCGGAGGGGTCAGGTCGGTGACCGCCACGTCGTCACCTCCCACCGAGCCGGCCGCCCAGGCCAGCGGGTAGACCGCGGCCACCACGGCGA
>JACQTL010000238.1 GCA_016210805.1 Actinomycetota bacterium
GCACATCACCCGACCCTGGTACGCCGCCCTCGGCGCGGTGCCCTTCACCAGCGAGGCGATCCGGCTCGCTACCACCGGCGCCTCGAAGTGCGCGGTCGACCCGCTCTTCGAGATGGGCAGGTCGGTGGCGTCGCCGATCGCGAAGATCCGCTCGTGTTCGCGGTGCTGGAGGGTGGCCGGGTCGGTGGGGATCCACCCGGTCCGGTCTCCCAGGCCGCTCGCCTCGACCACGTTCTGCCCGCGGTGGGGGGGCACCGCCACCAGGAGCTCGTACTCCGCCTTCTCCCCCTCAAGCGACGTAACCGCTCCGGCCGATGGGTCGACCTCCTCGATGTTGAAGAACGTCGAGAGGACGATCCCCCGCCGCTCCATGATCGGCTGTACCAGCCTGGAGGTCGTCTCGATCGTGAAGGCGCGGTTCAGGGGGGACAGCAGGGTGATCTCGCTCTTGTCGCGGATCCCCCGCTTGCGGAGGTGCTCCTCGAGCATCAGGACGAACTCCACCGGGGCCGGCGGGCACTTGTAGGGGATCCCGGCGATGCCGACCAGGATCCTGCCGCCGTCGAAGGTCCGGAGCTCCTCCCGGAGGCGCTGGGCGCCCTCCAGCGAGTAGAAGGTGTGCGAGCCCTCGACGAGGCCGGGCACCTGCTCGGGCACGAGTCGGGCTCCGGTGGCCATCACCAGGTAGTCGAAGGGCAGCGATCCGCCGCGGGCGAGCTTGACCTCGCCGGCCGCGGGATCGACCAGCTCCGCCGACTCGACGGCCAGGCGCACTCCCTTGCGGAGCAGGAGGCGCTCGTCACGGGCGAGCCACCTGCCGTTGGCCTGGCCGAGGGCCACGTACAGGAACCCCGGCTGGTACACGTGCATCCCCGTGGGGTCGACCACGGTGACCTCCGCCTCGCGCCCCAGCTCCTTGTCGAGCAGGTTCGCGGCCAGGGTCCCGCCGACCCCTCCACCCAGGACGACGATGCGCGCCGGCACCGCCGTCACCGGGCCTTGCCGACCACGAACCGTGCGAAGCCGTCCTCCTCGACCACCTCCACCATCTCGTGGCCGGCCTTGGCCACCCAGGCAGGGATGTCGGTCCGCGAGCCCTCGTCGCTCGACAGGACCTCGATCACCTCGCCGACGGCTCCCTCGCGGATCGCCCCGATCAGGGTCATGAGGGGTCCGGGGCATGCCATTCCCCTCGCGTCGATCGTCCGGTCCACGTGAACGACTGCCATCGTCCTCACTCCCTCCTCAGATGAACACCACCGGACCGGTGGCCGCGGCCATGAAGGCCGCCACGCCCTGGACCCCGTCCACCAGCGGGTCGAGGTCGTCCTTGGTGATCTCGAACAGCTCGAGCGACAGCGCGCAGGCCTGGATGTCGACCTCGCCGATGTCCTTGGCCTGCCACAGGATGTCGCTCCAGTGCTGGGCGCCGTCTCGCTCGGCCAGGCGGCGCATGGCCTCCTGCCCCTCCACGCCGGCCTCCGGGGAGACGCCGTGGTCCTTGCGGATCCGGTCCGCCCGGAAGGCGTCGAGGGCCCAGTACTGCAGGAAGAGGTTCACCCTGCGGCCCATGGCCGCGGCGCCGGTGGCCAGGATGGCAGCGGCGCCGAGCTTGTCGTCGGTGCCCGAGAAGAGCACCAGAGAGAGCGTGTCGTCTTCCATGCGGTCCCTCCTCGTTTCCTGTAGCCAGGGTCCCAACGGGGACGCGAGGCGCTCAGGGGCGGCCGGCCCGAGTCGTGCGGGCCGTTCGGCACCGGCCCGAGGCCGGGCGCGCGGGTCGATGGTCCCCCTCGCATCGTGCCGAAAGGCCGGGGAGCCGGCGACGTTCCTCCGCGAGCATCGGGAGCGCAAGAGCGAAGGGACGGAACCGGTGCGCTTCATGGATCGGCCCGCGTTCGGCCGGCTCCTCGCGGAGCTGGCTCGGCGCGGGTACGCCGTGATCGGGCCGACCCTCCGGGGCGGCGCCATCGTGCTGGACCACGTCGAGGGCCTCGAAGACCTCCCCAGAGGCCTCGGGAGCCGGCACGGGCCGGGCGTCTACAGCCTCCTCCGGCGAGACGACGACCGGCTGTTCGGCCAAGCCCCCGGTCCGGACTCGGCGAAGCGCTTCCTGTTCCCCCCTCGCGAGCGCCTGGCCACGGTGAGCCGCCCCGGCGGGCGGCTCACCGTGGACCGGGCCGCCGACGGGGAGCCTCCCCGATACGCCTTCGTGGGCCTGCGGGCCTGCGACCTCCAGGCCGTCCTGATCCAGGACCGGGTGTTCCTGGGCGGGCCGTACCGCGACGAGCCCTACGAGGCCCGCCGGGACGGCGCCTTCTTCCTCGCAGCGAACTGCACGGACCCCGGGCAGACGTGCTTCTGCACGTCGACGGGAACGGGCCCCTGGTGCAGGGCCGGGTTCGACGTCGCCGTCACCGAGATCGACGGCGGCATGGTGGCCGAGGTCGGCACCGCGGAGGGCCGCGAGGTCCTGGACGCCGCGGGGGCACGGGAGGCCTCGCCCGACGAGATCGCCGCCTCCGACCGAGCCGTCCGGCAGGCCGCGGACCGCATCGACCGCCGGCCCGACCTGCGCGGGATCGGCGAGGTCCTGTACCGGAACGCCGGGAACCCCGTCTGGGACGAGATCGCCGAGCGCTGCCTGGCCTGCGGGAACTGCACGGCCGTCTGCCCGACCTGCTTCTGCCACGACGTGGTCGACACCGCGAGCATCACGGGCCAGGAGGCCGAGCGGTCCAGGGAGTGGGCCTCGTGCTTCTCGGAGGAGTTCACCCACGTGGCCGGGGGCTCCCCGATCCGGGCCTCCGGAGCGTCGCGGTACCGCCAGTGGCTGACCCACAAGTTCGCGTCCTGGAGGGATCAGTTCGGCGTCCCCGGATGCGTGGGGTGCGGCCGGTGCGTGACGTGGTGCCCGGCGGGGATCGACATCCTCGAGGTGCTCGCCGCGATCCGGGCCCGCGACGGCGAGCGCGATCACGACGAGCGCCACCGGACGGCGGTCCGATGAGCGCGGCGATCGCGATGGAGCGGCTGGAGCCGGCCCCGGAGCGGCCTCCAGCCGACGTGGGCCTGCCCCTGCGCGTGGCCACGATCCGGCGGGTCGTGCCCGAGACCCCCGACACCTCGACGTACTGGCTCACCCTGGCCGACCCCGCCGAGCGGGCCCGGTTCCGCTTCGAGCCCGGGCAGTTCGACATGCTGACGGTGCCGGGGGTGGGCGAGTCGGCCATCTCGATCTCGTCGGACCCGGCCCATCCCGAGCGCCTGGCCCACACGGTGCGCGCGGTCGGGCGGGTCACCCGTGCCCTGGGCGCCCTGGGGTCCGGGGACCGGATCGGCCTCCGCGGCCCGTTCGGGCGGCCCTGGCCGATGGCCGAGGCCGAGGGCGGCGACCTGCTCATCGTGGCCGGCGGGCTGGGGCTGGCCCCGGTCCGCCCGGCCATCTTCCGGGCGATGCGGGCCAGGGACCGCTACCGCCGGGTGGTCGTCCTGATCGGGGCTCGGGGGCCCGAGCACCTCCTCTTCGGGGGCGAGTTCGACGGGTGGGGCCAGTGGATGCGCGACCGTGAGCTGGAGGTCGCGCTCTCCGTCGACGTGCCCACCGACGACTGGCCGTACGGGGTGGGCGTCGTCACGACGCTCTTCGACGGCGCCCGGATCGAGCCCCAGCGGACCACGGCCCTCGTGTGCGGCCCCGAGATCATGATGTGCTTCGCGGCCCACGACCTCGTGGTCCGGGGCATGTCCCCCGACCGGATCCACGTCTGCATCGAGCGGAACATGCAGTGCGGGGTGCGCCTGTGCGGGCACTGCCAGCTCGGCCCGCTCTTCGTCTGCTCCGACGGGCCGGTGTTCCCGTTCGGAGAGGTCGTGGACCACCTGGAGGCCGGCCGGTGAGCGGCGGCGGGAGGCCCAGGCTGGCCGTGTTCAAGCTGGCGTCCTGCGACGGCTGCCAGCTCCAGCTCCTCGACGCCGAGGAAGCCCTCCTCGACCTGGCCGGGGCCGTGGACATCGTCCACTTCCCGGAAGCGACCAGCCGCAGCGAGGCGGGGCCCTACGACGTCACCCTGATCGAAGGATCGGTCTCGACGCCCTCACAGCTCGACGAGGTGCGCGAGATCCGCGAGCGCTCCCGGTTCCTGGTCACGATGGGCGCCTGCGCCACCTCCGGCGGCGTGCAGGCCCTCCGTAACTGGGCCGACGCCGGGGAGCTGGCCCGCGCGGTCTATCCCTCCCCGGAGCTACTCCGGAGCCTGGAGACGTCCACCGCGGTCTCGGACCACGTGCGTGTGGACCTCGAGCTACCCGGATGCCCGGTCGACCGCGGCCAGCTCCTCGGCGCGCTCGCGGCCCTCCTGGCCGGCACCGTCCCCCGCCTGTCCTCGGCACCGGTCTGCGCGGAGTGCAAGCGGCGGGGATACGCGTGCGTCATGGTCGTCCGGGGGGAGCCCTGCCTGGGCCCGGTGACCAGGACGGGGTGCGGCGCGCTCTGCCCGGCGTTCGGCCGGGCGTGCTACGGGTGCTTCGGCCCATCCCGGACGCCCAACGTGGCCTCGCTCCTCGACCGGTTCGCCGTCCTCGGTCTCACCCGCGACGAGGCGGCCCGGAAGCTCCGGCTCATCACGAGCTGGAGCCCGGAGTTCCGCGCGGCCCTCCGGGAGGAGGTGCCGGCCCGATGACCCATCGCACCGTGCACGTCCCGACGATCGCCCGGGTGGAGGGCGAGGGCGCGCTCCACATCCGCCTGCGGGACGGCGAGATCCTCGACCTCCGGCTGGAGATCTACGAGCCCCCCCGGTTCTTCGAGGGGTTCCTGGCCGGGCGGCACTTCTCGGAGGTCCCCGACATCGTTCCCCGGATCTGCGGGATCTGCCCGGTGGCCTACCAGATGAGCGCGGTCCACGGCTTCGAGCGCCTCTTCGAGGTCGAGGTCCCCCCGGGGACCGACGAGCTCCGCCGGATCCTGTACTGCGCGGAGTGGATCGAGAGCCACATGCTCCACGTCCACCTGCTCGCCGCGCCCGACCTCCTGGGGTACGACAGCGCGATCGAGATGGCCGCCACCGAGCGCCCCGCGCTCGAGCGCGGCCTGCGGCTCAAGCGGCTGGGGAACGACCTCCTGACGGCGGTGGGCGGACGGGAGATCCATCCCGTGTCGCCCCGGGTGGGTGGGTTCTCCGGCGTGCCGTCCCGTCGCGAGATGGGCGCCTTCGTCCCCCGGCTGGAGGAAGCCCTGGAGGAGATCCTCGCCGTGGCCGACTGGGTGGCGCCCCTCGCCCAGCCCGCGTTCCCCCGCCCGGCCGAGCTCGTGAGCCTGGTCCACCCCGAGGAGTACCCGATCAACCGGGGCCGCGTGGCCACGACGGCGGGGCGGGCCTTCCCCTCCGAGGAGTTCGAGGAGCGCGTGGAGGAGCTCCAGGTCCCCCACTCCAACGCCCTGCACGCCCGCTTCGTGGACGGAGGCGCCTACGTGACCGGCCCCCTGGCCCGGGCGAACCTGAACGCCGAGCGGCTCACCCCGGTCGCCCGGGAGGCCGGGACCCGGGCCGGGCTCGACCTGCCCACCTCCGATCCGTTCGCCTCGATGGCGGCGAGGATCGCCGAGACGGCCCTCGCCCTGGAGGAGTCGCTCCGACTGATCCGCGGCTACGAGCCACCCGAGCCCCCTTCGGTCGAGGTCCGGCCCCGGGCCGGGAGGGCCACCTGGATCACCGAGGCCCCCAGGGGGATGCTCTATCACCGGTACGACGTGGCCGACGACGGCACGATCCTCGAGGCCAAGATCGTCCCGCCCACCTCCCAGAACCTCCGGCACATGGAGGAGGACCTCCGAGCCTTCGTGCCCACGGTCCTCGACCGGAGCGACGCGGAGCTCACCCGCCTGGCCGAGATGGTCGTGCGCACGTACGACCCGTGCATCTCGTGCGCGACCCATTTCCTGACGCTCGACATCGACCGGGGGGAGGAGCGATGACCGTCGTGCGCGTGGTGGGATGCGGAACGCCGTCCGCGGCCGACGACGCCGCCGGGCTGATCGCGGCGCGGATGGCCGGGGAGGAGCTGGCCGGCGTGCCCGGGGTGGAGGTGGTCGAGGCCGGCGGCCCGTTCCACGTCCTGGACCTCCTCGAGGGAGCCCACGCGGTGGTCCTGGTCGACGCGGTCCGCGCGCCGGGGGGCGGCCGGCCTCCCGGGACGGTGGTCCGGGTCGAGGCCGGCCCCGAGGGGCTCCCCGCGGACGTGGGGCGGTCGGTGTCCTCCCATGGCTTCGGCGTTGGCGAGGCGGTCGGCCTGGCGGCGGCCCTCCGGCCCGGGCACCGGATCGTCTTCCTGGGGGTGGAGGCCGAGAACGTGGCGGCGGGGTGGCCCGTCTCCGCCCCGGTCCGCCGGGCCCTCCCCGGCCTGGCCCACCGGGTGGCCGAGGAGGCCAGGCGCCTGGTCGAGGGGGCTCCGCCCGGCGAGGACGGGGAGGAAGCGTGAGCTCCGAGGAGAGGGTCGGGAGGCTGCTCGAGGTGAGCGGCGTGGTGCAGGGCGTGGGGTTCCGGCCCTTCGTGTGGCGGCTGGCCGACCGGCACGGCGTGTCCGGCCGGGTCCGGAACCTCTCCGGGATCGTCGAGATCGTGGCCGAGGGGTCCTCGGAGACCCTCGACCGCTTCACGGCGGACCTGGCCCACGAGGCCCCGCCCCGGGCCAGGGTCGAGGAGGTCAGGTGGCGGCCCCGTGACGCGGCCGGGCTCGACGGGTTCGCGGTCGACGAGAGCGGCGACGACCTCCCGGGGGAACGCCTGGTCCCCCCCGACGTCGCCACGTGCCCGGCCTGCCTGCGCGAGCTGCTCGACCCGGACGACCGGCGGTTCGGCCACGCCTTCGTGAACTGCACCGACTGCGGGCCCAGGTACACGATCATCGGGTCGCTCCCCTACGACCGGGCCCGGACCAGCATGGGGGCGTTCGAGCTGTGCCCGGACTGCGCCGCCGAGTACTCGGACCCGTCGGACCGCCGGTTCCACGCCGAGCCGGTGGCCTGCCCGGCGTGCGGCCCCGGGCTATGGCTCGCCGACCGGGCCGGGCACCGGTCGCGCTCCGACCCGATCGAGGCGGCCGTGGCACGCCTTTGCACCGGCGGCATCGTGGCCGTGAAGGGGCTGGGCGGCTTCCACCTGGCCTGCGACGCGACGGACGAGGCCGCGGTGGCCAAGCTCCGCCGGCGCAAGGGCCGTCCCGAGAAGCCCCTGGCGGTCATGGTCGAGAGCGTGGAGCGGGCCCGGGACCTGGCCGGGCTCTCGCCGGCCGAGGAGGAGGCCCTGGCCTCGTGGCGGGCCCCCGTCGTGCTCGTCCGCGACCTCGGGAAGCTGGCCCCAAACGTGGCTCCCGGCCACCGGAGGACGGGGCTGATGCTCCCCTCCACTCCTCTTCATCACCTGCTCCTCCGGGGCGTCGCCGGGCCGCTCGTCATGACCAGCGGGAACCGCACCGACGAGCCGCTCTGCACCGGGAACGACGAGGCCATGGAGCGGCTGTCCGGGATCGCCGACGCCTTCCTCCTGCACGACCGGGACGTCGTGGCCAGGGTGGACGACTCGGTGGTCCGCGTGGCCCTGGAGCGGCCGGTCGTCATGCGCCGGGCCCGGGGGTACGTTCCCGAGCCGGTCACCCTCCCGCTGGAGGCCCGCCGCGCGGTCCTGGCCGTGGGGGCGGAGCTCAACGCCACGTTCTGCCTGGCCGGGGGCGACCGGGCCTGGCTCTCTCCCCACGTGGGGACCCTGGGCTCGGAGGAGGACCTGGCCGCCTACGCGGAGACCCTGGACCGGTACCGTGACCTGCTCGGGATCGAGCCGGAAGTCGTGGCCCACGACCTGCATCCCGACTTCCTGTCCACCCGCTTCGCCCGGGAGACCGGCCTTCCCACGACGGCGGTGCAGCACCACCACGCCCACGTGGCCGCGGTCATGGCGGAGCACGGGCTCAGCGGCCCGGTCATCGGCCTGGCCTTCGACGGGTTCGGCCTGGGCGACGACGGCGAGGCGTGGGGCGGTGAGTTCCTCCTGGCCCGGTGGGACCGGGCCGAGCGACTGGGCCACCTCCGGCGGGTCCGCCAGCCGGGGGGCGACGCGGCGGTGCGGGATCCGACCCGCATGGCCATCGCGCACGCCGCCGACGCCGGGGTGCTCGAACAGGCCCTGGGCCTGCTCGCGCCGAGGCGGAGGAAGCCCGGAGCGGTGGACGAGGTCGAGGTCGTGCTGGGCCAGATCGCGTCGGGCCTGGGTTCGCCGATGACGAGCTCCGCGGGCCGGCTGTTCGACGCGGTCGCGGCCCTGGCCGGGGTGTGCCGGTCGGCGACGTACGACGGACAGCCGGCCATCCTCCTCGAGCAGGTCGCCGAGTCGTCGGCGACCTTCGAGTACGGGTTCGAGATCGACCAGGAGGACGGGAGGATCGTCGTGGACACCCGTCCGACGATCCAGGCCGTCGTGCGCGACCTGGTCAAGGGCCGGGCCCCGGGCGAGGTGGCCGGCCGGTTCCACCGGACCCTGACCGCGGCGGTGCTGGCCATGGTCCGGCTGATCGGCGTCCAGACCGGGGTCCGGACGGTCGTGCTGGCCGGCGGGGTCTTCGACAACGACCTCCTGCTGTCCGACGTTGCCGCCCGGCTGCGCTCGTTCGACTTCCAGGTCCACGCGCCCCACGAGGTCCCGGTGGGCGACGGGGGGCTGTCCCTCGGGCAGGCCCTTGTCGCCGCGGCCAGGGACGGGGAGGGCTGAGCCGTGTGCCTGGGGGTCCCCGGGAAGGTCGTCGAGGTCTTCGAGGACTCCGGGCTGCGCATGGGGACGGTGGACTTCGGGGGCATCCGCCGCTCGGCGTGCCTGACCTACGCGCCGGAGGCCGGGGTGGGGAGCTACGTGGTCGTCCACGTCGGGTTCGCCATCTCGGTGGTGGACGAGGAGGAGGCGGCCCGCTCGTACGCCCTGCTCGCCGAGATGGGGAGCCTGGAAGGCATCGACCTTCCCCAGAACCCCGAGGGGGTGCGGGGGTGAGGTTCGTCGACGAGTACCGCGACGGCCGCGTGGCCCGGGCCCTGCTCGACGACATCCGGGCCACCGTGACCCGGCCGTGGACGATCATGGAGGTCTGCGGAGGGCAGACCCACACCCTGATCCGCCAGGGCATCGACCAGCTCCTCCCCGCCGAGATCGAACTGGTCCACGGGCCGGGGTGCCCCGTCTGCGTGACCCCCGTCTCGCTGATCGACCGGGCCATCGCCGTCGCCGGGTTGCCGGAGGCGATCCTCTGCTCGTTCGGCGACATGCTCCGCGTGCCCGGGTCGGCGGAGGACCTCCTCCAGGCCAGGGCGGCCGGAGGCGACGTCAGGGTGGTCTACTCGCCGCTCGACGCCGTGGAGGTGGCCCGGCGGAACCCCGACCGAACGGTCGTGTTCTTCGCGGTGGGGTTCGAGACCACCGCGCCGGCCAACGCGATGGCCGTGCTCCGGGCGGGGCAGCTGGGGCTCGACAACTTCGCGCTCCTCGTGGCCCACGTCCTCGTCCCCCCGGCCATGGTGGCCATCCTGGCCTCGCCGGGGAACCGGGTTCAGGGGTTCCTGGCCCCCGGCCACGTGTGCACGGTGATGGGCTGGGAGGAGTACGAGCCCATCGCCCGCGACTACGGGGTCCCGCTCGTGGTCACCGGGTTCGAGCCGGTGGACCTCCTGGAGGG
The DNA here is from genome assembly GCA_016210805.1 of Actinomycetota bacterium. Taxonomy (GTDB): domain Bacteria; phylum Actinomycetota; class UBA4738; order UBA4738; genus JACQTL01. The sequence continues at coordinate 9,712 of JACQTL010000238.1, forward strand.
GATCCGCATGGTGGTCGCCCAGCTCGAGGAGGGTCGAGCCACCGTCGAGAACCAGTACGTCCGCTCGGTCCGCCGCGAGGGGAACCCCTGGGCCCGGCGGGTCGTGGCCGAGGTCTTCGAGCCGGCCGACCGGGCCTGGCGGGGCATCGGCACGATCCCGTCGAGCGGCCTGGCCCTCCGGGTGGCTTACCGGGCCTTCGACGCGGAGGAACGGTTCCCGTGGATCGGCGGCGAGGTCCATGCCGATCCCGCATCCGACACGTGTATCGCCGGACTGGTGCTCCGCGGCCGGGCCCGTCCGGACGCCTGCCCGGCCTTCGGGACCGACTGCACGCCCGAGCGCCCGCTCGGCGCGCCCATGGTGTCCTCCGAGGGCGCCTGCGCGGCCTACTTCCTGGCCGGGAGGCCCAAGCTGGCGGGGGTGGAGGCCCGGTGACTCCGCCGTCCCTCTCCCGAGACTTCACCCCCGCCTGTCCCGTCCCGCTGCCCGCCGGCCGTGCCGTGCTCCTCGGGCACGGCAGCGGCGGGAAGCTCACCGCCGACCTGATCCGGCAGCTCTTCCTGCCGGTCCACGGGGGGCGGGAGCTGTCGCGGCTCGGCGACGCCGCCGTGGTCCGGCTCGGGGACGTCCGCGTGGCGTTCACCACCGACTCCTTCGTGGTGAAGCCGGCGTTCTTCCCCGGGTCGGACATCGGCGCGCTCTCCGTGAACGGGACCGTGAACGACCTGGCCATGATGGGAGCCGTCCCCAGGTTCCTATCCGCGGCGATGATCCTGGAGGAGGGCCTCCCCATGGAGGAGCTGGGCGCCGTGGTGGCCTCGATGGCCGAGGCCTGCAGGAAGGCAGGGGTCGAGCTCGTCACCGGCGACACCAAGGTCGTCGAGCGAGGGAGCGCCGACGGCCTCTACGTGACCACCAGCGGGATCGGGATGGTCCCTCCGGGCATCGAGGTGGGGCCGGAGCGCGCGCGGCCGGGCGACCGGGTGATCGTCAGCGGGCCGGTCGGCTCGCACGGTGTGGCCGTGATGTCGCGGCGAGCGGGGATCGAGTTCGAGGCCGACCTGGTGAGCGACACGGCACCGCTGACCGACCTGGTCGCCGCGATGATGCGCCACGGCGACGTGAGGTGCCTCCGCGACGCCACGCGGGGCGGTGTGGCCAGCGCGCTGAACGAGCTGGCCGAGGCCAGCGGCGTGTCGATCGTGCTCGACGAGGAGGCCGTGCCGGTGCTGGACCCGGTCCGGGGGGCCTGCGAGATGCTCGGCCTCGATCCCCTGTACGTGGCCAACGAGGGCGTGTGCGTGGCCATCGTCGGTCCCGGCGACGCCGGCGCGATCCTCCGGGCCGCGCGGTTCGAGCCGGCCGGCATGGGCGCCGCGATCGTGGGCGAGGTGGGCGCCGGCCCTCCGCGGGTGACCCTGCGCACCGCCCTCGGCCCGACCCGGCCCCTCATCATGCTCTCCGGCGACCAGCTCCCCCGGATCTGCTGAGGGACCTCAGCTGGCGGTGGCGGCCCGGCGCACGGGGAGGATGGTCTGGGGAGGGCCCTCCTCGGCCAGGAAGTCGAGGATCAGCCGGTTCAGGATGTTCGACTTCTCCATGAACACGGCGTGCGAGGCCCCGGGGATCACGGCGAGCTGGCCGAGGGGCAGCGCCTCGTAGAGCTCGATCGTGTGCCCGTGGGCCACGACGTCGTCGTCGCCGGCCATCACCAGGACGGGGACCTGGATCCCCGACAGGTCTCTCGGCTCGAGGGTGGGCTGGCCGTCGCGCCACATCCGCTGGAGCTTCTCGAAGACGACCGGCCAGTGATCCGGCCCGTCGGGCGAGACCGCCTCGTAGCGTTGCCTCGGGCCCGCCCAGACGTCGTCGTGAGGGCTGCCCTCCATCCACATCGACACCTCCAGCAGACCCTGGGCATTGAAGTTCGACCCGATCGTCACGAGCTTCCTGAGCAGGTCCGGGCGCTGGAGGGCGACGAGCAGGCCGATGATCCCGCCGTCGCTGCCTCCCACCAGGTGGGCCGGGCCTCCCACGGTCCCCTCGAGGAAGGCGATCATGTCGTCGGCCTGGACCTGGTAGGTGATGGGGCCCTCGGGATCGGGTGTGTGCCCCCGGCCCCGTCCCCGCATCTCCGGGACCAGGACCCGGTACCGCTCGGACAGCTCGGGGACCTGTGCCTGCCAGACGAAGACACCCCCGAAGCCCCCGTGGAGGAGCACGAGCGGCTCGCCGGCGCCGCTCTGCTCGTAGTGGATGCGGACGCCGTCCAGGTCCGCGTAGTCCCCTATGTGCATCCTCCGGTTCGGGCCCATCCTAGCCCGTTGGCCCCGGCCGAGAACTGGTGGCATGATCGTTCCACGTGACCAGCGAGGGCCTGGACGTCATACGGAGGCTGCACCGCGCCTACCAGCAAGGTGACCTCGAGGCCGTGGCCTCGCAACTGCATCCGGACGTCGAGTGGCGGGCCCCCGGGCCCGACCGCGACTGGGACTGCCGGGGACGGGAGCGGGTGCTGCACGTCCTTCGCGACCGGGCCGAGCGGGTTCCCCCGCTCGAGAGGCTCGAGCTGGTGGACCTCGGAGAGGACGTCCTGGTCGGCCTCCCCACCGAGGAGCCCTGGGGCGAGCCGACCTGGTATCAGAGGGTCAGGGTCGAGGACGGCCTGATCGTCGCGATCCGGGACTACGGTTCCCGCGAGGCCGCGCTGGCCGGCGCCGGTCCGGCCGGCCTGAGGGGCGACCGATCTAGCGCACCGCCACCCTGAACCGGATCCCGTCGAGCGGCGCGATGTGACAGTCGCAGGCCCGGTCGCCGCAATCGTCGGCGCGCGCGGGGCCAGGCTCCCAGAAGACGCCTGGCTCGTCGATCGAGTACTCCCAGGGGCAGCCGCAGTCGTCGCACGGCGTGCGGGCCACCCGATGCCGGTGGCCCCCGACGTCCGCCCGAAGGACGAGGTCCTCGGGGGCCACCGCAGCGCTTCGCGTCATCGTCGTGGGCACCTCCGGACCAAGCTTCGGCGCTCGCCCGGCTGCCGTCAGGACCACCCGGCCCCCTCGCAGGGGGACGGAGGAACCTGACGGGCCCCCCGGCCTGCGGGAAGGTTGATGGGTGAACGACATCGAGCCGGCGGACGAGCCGCGCGAGCAGCCCCGCGTGGTCGGGGTCCCCCGGGAGACCCTCCCCGGCGAGACCAGGGTCGCGCTCTCGCCGGGGGCGGTCCCGGCCCTCCCGCGCGCGGGGATGCGGGTCCTCGTGGAGACGGGTGCCGGCCGGGCCGCGGGATTCCCGGACGAGGCCTACATCGCGAAGGGAGCCAGCCTGGCCGCCTTCCGCGACGAGGTCTTCGCCGCCGACGCCGTCCTCCAGGTCCGCCCTCTCGCGGGGCCGGGCGCCGACGCAGACCTCGACCGTATGCGCGACGGGCACCTGCTGGTCGGGCTCCTCCGCCCCCTCGACCGGCCCGACCTGATCCGCAGGATCGGGGAGCGGGGGGGTCGTGGCGATGTCGATGGAGCTGATCCCCCGGATAGCGCGGGCCCAGAGCATGGACGTGCTGTCGTCGCAGGCCACGGTGGCCGGGTACCGGGCCGTCGTGCTCGCCGCCGAGCGCCTGCCGAAGATGTTCCCACTGCTCACCACGGCCGCCGGGACGATCCCCCCGGCCCGCGTGTTCGTCCTGGGCGCCGGCGTGCTGGGCCTCCAGGCCATCGCCACGGCCCGCCGCCTGGGCGCGGTGGTGGAGGCCCACGACGTCCGCCCGGGGGTCCGCGAGCAGGTCGAGAGCCTGGGGGCGCGCTTCGTCGAGCTCCCGGTGGAGGTCGCGGACGCCGAGGACGCCGGCGGCTACGCCCGAGCTCAGACCGACGAGTTCCTGGCCCGGCAGCGCGAGACCATGGCCCGAGTGGTCGTCGGCAGCGATGTGGTGATCGCCGCCGCGCTGATCCCCGGGGAACGAGCGCCCGTGCTGGTCACCGCGGACATGGTCGAGGCCATGGTCCCCGGCTCGGTCGTGGTGGACTGCGCCGCGGAGCAGGGCGGGAACTGCGAGCTCACCCGGCCGGACGAGGAGGTCGACCATCGCGGGGTGACGGTCCTGGGCCCCACCAACCTCCCGGCCGGCGTGGCCCGGGACGCCAGCCAGACCTACGCGAAGAACGTCTCCGCCTTCCTGTTCCACGTCCTCCGGGACGGCGCCCTGAAGCCGGACCGAGACGACGAGATCGTCCGGGAGACCCTCCTCACCCTGGGCGGCGAGGTGGTCCACCCTCGGGTCCGGGCCGCGCTGGGCATGGACCCGCTGGAGCCCCCCGCGGGCACGCGGGACGAGGCGGTGACCGCCTGATGCTGGAGAGGCTGGAGCCGGCCCTGTACGTCTTCGTGCTGGCCACGTTCCTGGGCTTCGAGGTGATCAGGCGCGTGCCGCCGCTCCTGCACACCCCCCTCATGTCGCTCACCAACGCGCTGTCCGGCATCGCCCTGGTGGGCTCGCTGGTCATCGCCGGCGCCGCCGAGGGCACCCTGGCCACGGTGCTCGGCGGGGTGGCGGTCACGGCCTCGACGATCAACGTGGTCGGCGGGTTCCTGATCACCGACCGGATGCTGAAGATGTTCCGCAGGCGGGAGCGGGCCCCGCGATGAGCGAGGAGTGGGTCAACCTCGCCTACCTGATGGCCGGGATCCTGTTCGTCCTGGCCCTCCGGTGGCTGACCTCTCCCCCCACCGCCCGGCGGGGGGTGCTGGCCGGCGAGGCCGGGATGCTCGTCGCGGTGGTGGCCACCCTCGTCAAGTTCGAGATCGTCGAGTACCAGTGGATCGTGGTGGCC
>JACQTL010000235.1 GCA_016210805.1 Actinomycetota bacterium
GTGCTGGGGAGCGGCGTGACGATCCGCGTGAGCGACGGAACGGGCCCGCCCCTCAAGCGCGTGTCCAACGTGCTGGGGCTCTCCCAGGAGGCCGCGAAGAGCAAGCTCCAGCAGAAGGGCTTCGAGGTGAAGGTCGAGCAGGTGGAGGTCGCCGAGGAAGGCCTCCACGGCGTGGTCGTGGACCAGGCCCCGCCGGGAGGCACCAAGGCCGAGGAGGGCTCCACGGTGGTCATCTACGTCGGCAAGTACGTGGAGCCCGAGCCACCGCCCACCACCGAGCCGCCCACCGATCCCCCCACCGAGCCGCCGGGCGGCGGGGGCGGCGGTGGAGGCGGAGGCGGCCTGCCCGCGCCGATGGCCGCCTCGGGGGTCCTGCTCGTGCTGGGAACCCTGGGATCCCTGGCCGGACGGGTCAGGAGCCTGCGCCGAGGCGGCCGCGGACGGCGGCCTGCACGGCCCGCCCGTCGGCTCGGCCCCGGGCCCGCTGCATGACGTAGCCCATCACCTTGCCCAGGTCCCCGGGCTCGGACGCTCCCGTGGCGGCGACGGCCTCGTCGACCAGCGCGGAGAGGTCCTCCTCGGAGAGCTGCTCCGGCAGGTAGGTCTCCAGGATGGCCTGCTCGGTGCGCTCCTTCTCGGCGAGCTCCGGCCGGCCACCGGACCCGTAGGCCTCCGCGGCCTCCTTGCGCTGCTTCACCTGCCGGACGACGACCTCCACGAACTCGTCGGCGGAGACCTCCCGCCGGAGCTCGACCTCCCGGTTCTTCACCGCCGCCGCGAGCAGGCGGAGCGTGGACAGGCGGAGCTTCTCGCCGGCCCGGAGGGCGTCGCGCATCTCCGCGGCGAGGCGCTCCTTGGGGTTCGGGGTCGTCGGCGGTGGGGTCACCGTACACTTTCCTCCATGCTGGCCTGGGTCCTGATCGGCGTTCTGGGGGCGGGCTCCCTGTGCGTGGCCTACGGCGCCCTGGTCGAGCGGACGTGGTTCCGGAGGGGCCGCCACCGCCTCGACATCCTACCGGCGGACCTCCCCGAGCGGATCGACCTGCTGCACCTGTCGGACCTCCACTTCGTGCGCGGGGACCGGAGGAAGGCCGCCTTCCTGGCCTCCCTGCCCGCGCCGGACCTCACGGTGGTCACCGGCGACCTCCTCGGGGAGCCCGAGGCCGTGGAGACCGTGGTGGAGGCCCTCCGGCCCCTCCGGGGCCGTCACGGCTCGTACTTCGTGCTGGGATCCAACGACTACTTCCGGCCGGAGCCGGTCAACTACCTGAGGTACTTCCGCCGGTCCCGGGTCCGGCACCGCCGCGCCGCCCGGGGGCGGGCCGCGGACCTGATCTCCCAGCTCGAGGCGGACGGGTGGGGCCACCTCAGGAACGTCCGGGCGGTGGCCGCCCTGGACGGGGCCCGGATCGAGCTCCTCGGCCTGGACGACCCGCACATCCACCGCCACGACCTCCGGGTCGCCCCCCGGGAGGCCCCCGACCTGTTCGGGCTGGCCGTCGTCCACTCCCCCGACCCGATGGCCGAGCTCGCCGCCCTCGGCTACGACCTGGTGGTGGCGGGCCACACCCACGGGGGCCAGGTCCGCCTCCCCTTCATCGGGGCCCTCGTCTCGAACAGCACGATCCCCGCGCGCATGGCCATGGGCCTGTACCGCCTGGGCCGGGCGCACGTCCACATCTCCCCGGGCCTGGGGACCAGCAAGTTCGCCCCGTTCCGGTTCCTGTGCCGCCCGGAGGCCACGGTGCTGGAGCTCCGGCGTGCGCCCGCGGGCGCCCGGACCGGGAGAGCCTGAGCCGGAGCCCTCCCGGGCCCGGCTTCCCGAACGGGGCGAAACAGACCCTCCCGAGCCGGGCGTATGCTTGTGGGCACGGACCCCGAGGAGGCCCGGAAGCGGTGGACGACCCCGAGCAGGTGCTCTCCGGCGAGGTGAGGCGGGAGCTCGACCGGATCGGACAGGTCGACCTCCTGGTGGGGATCCCGAGCTACGAGAGCGGCGCGACGATCGGGGGAGTGGTCACCGCCGTCGAGGCCGGAATCCGCAAGAGCTTCCCGGACCTGCGGGCGGTCATCGTGATCTCCGACGGAGGCTCGTCCGACGGGACCCTGGAGCGGGCCATGGCCGGAGGGGTCCACGACCGGGCCGAGGAGTACCTGGTCGACGAGAAGAGCCCACTCCCCGAGCGGGTCGCGTTCCGGTACCGGGGGATCCCGGGGAAGGGGAGCGCCTTCCGGTCGATCTTCGAGGCCGCCTGCCTGCTGGGCGCGGACCACTGCGCGGTGGTGGACTCGGACCTGCGGAGCATCACCCCGTACTGGCTCGACCGGATCCTCTCCCCCATCGTGAGCTTCGGCTACGACTTCACGGCGCCCGTGTACGAACGCCACCGGTTCGACGGGACCATCACCAACTCGATCGCCTATCCCGTGACCACGGCCCTGTACGGCGCCCGGGTCCGCCAGCCGATCGGGGGGGAGTTCGGGGTCTCGGGCCGGCTGGCCGCCACCTACCCCTCCACGGACGTCTGGGAGAGCGACGTGGCCAGGTTCGGCGTCGACATCTGGATGACCACGGTGGCCGTGGTGGAGGGCTTCCGCGTGGGACAGGCGAACCTGGGGGCCAAGATCCACGACCCCAAGGACCCCGGCGCCCACCTCGGGCCGATGTTCCGGCAGGTCGTGGGGAGCCTGTTCGCCCTGGCCGGCACGTACAGGGACCGGTGGTGGGACGTGTGGGAGGTGAGCGACCCCCCGGCCTTCGGCCTCCGGGCCGCCTACGCATCCGAGCCGGTGGACGTCTCGCTCACCCGGCTGACCTGGAAGTTCGTGGAGGGCTACGTCCGCCACCAGGGGATGTGGCGGCGGGTCATGACCCCCGAGACGCTCTCCGGTGTGATGGACGCCATCTCGGCGGCCGCGGAGAACCCGCACGGCCTCCTCCTGCCCGCGGAGACGTGGCTCCGGATCGTGTACGACTACCTGATCGCGTACAACACGCGGCGGGTGGAGGCGGCCGACCTCCTGGACTCCCTGATCCCCCTGTACTTCGCTCGCACGGCGAGCTGGGTGAAGGAGGTCGGGGAGCTGTCGAACGACGAGGCCGACCGCCGGGTCGAGCGGTACGTGGACATCGCCCTCGAGCTGAAGCCCTACCTGAAGCGGCGCTGGGAGCAGGCCGAGATCCCCGAGCGGGGCCTGGAGGAGCAGCCCGTGCCGGAGACCGGCCCCGAGCTCGAGCGCTCCACCGAGACGCTCTGAGGCGCCGCTCCGTGCGGGCCGGGAGGCCTGCCGGTAAGCCGCTACACTGGTCCCGGCCGGCTCGCCGGCCGACGGGACGTAGCGCAGTTTGGTAGCGCGCAGCGTTCGGGACGCTGAGGTCGCGGGTTCAAATCCCGCCGTCCCGACCTCAAGGGAAGGGCCGCTGAGCAGGGA
>JACQTL010000246.1 GCA_016210805.1 Actinomycetota bacterium
CCGCTTCGCCGCCGACCTGGCCCGCATCCTCCGCCCCACCGGCGTAACCCGCTCGGCGTAGTCCCGCCAGGACTACCATCCCCATCGACGAGGAGGGTTGCGATGCGGGCCACAGCACCTACGGCCGGGCACAGGGCCGCCTTGATAGTGGGTCTCCTCGCATACCTGGCCGGGTGGGGGATGGACGCCTGGGCTCAGGCCGCTTCGATCGACGGCGAGCTCTCGACGTCGGAGGGGATCCAGGCGATGGCCACTCTCTGGTTCGGGCTGGCCATCCTGCTGACCACGTCGGCCTGGGCGATCGTCGATAGGGCCCCCGGCCCCGGGCACCTCATGATCGTCGCAGGTGCCCTCCTCTACGGAGTGGAACTGGTCCGGCGCTTCCCCGGGCATGCGTTCGGTTCCCAGGTGGGAGCTCCGCACGGCGTCGTGCTTGCCTCCGGCGTCGTCATCGTGGCCGGGGCGGCGTGGGCCGCCGTGGGCCGACTCAGGGCGCAGACTCCCTGAACGGTCCTTCCGTACTTTGCTCGGGTTGGAAGGGGCGACTTCCGTGGGTAGAGTGACGCGGGCCGGCCACCGACCCGGCCGACGACCGACACATGCCTCGAGTGCTACTGATCGGCTGGGACGGCGCTGACTGGCGCATCCTCGACCCGCTCCTCGAGCGGGGCGCGCTGCCGAATCTCCAGTCGCTGATCGACCGGGGGGCCCGAGGCGTGCTCCGCTCGACGATCCCCACCCACTCCTGGTCCGCGTGGCCGTCGTTCCTCACCGGGGTCGAGCCGGCCGACCACGGCGTGTACGACATCCTGGAGACCGTGCCCGGCACGCACCGCCAGCTCCCGGTCACCTACCGCTCGATCAAGGCCCGCACGTTCCTCCCCGACCTCACCGCGGCGGGCCGGAAGACCCTGATGGTGAACGTGCCCCTCACCTTCCCCCCGCCCGAGATCGACGGGCGGCTGATCGCCGGCGGCGTCCTCCCCAAGGGGCGCGACTTCACCCACCCGGCGGGCCTGGCCGCCGACCTGGAGAAGGCCGGCGTGCCCTGGCCGATCAACGGGATGTCATGGACCACCTACCGGAACCGCCCGGAGCCGTTCCTGGAGGAGGTGGACCGGGTCACCTCCGCCCGGATCAGGGCCATGGAGCACCTGATCGACGAGGAGCCCTGGGACCTCGCCGCCTTCGTGTTCTTCGCCACCGACCGGATCCAGCATTGCCTGTCGAACTACCTCGCCCCCGACCACCCCGATCACGCCGAGCTGTCGAAGACGGCGGTCGCCGAGAAGGTCCGGAACGCCTACCGCATGCTCGACGACGCCCTGGGCTCCCTGCTCTCCCGGGCCCGGGAGGACGACCTGGTCCTGTTCATCTCGGACCACGGGTTCCAGAGCTGCACACGCGCCGTCCACATGGACCACCTCCTCCGCCACCTCGGGTTCCTCCAGTTCTCGGCGAGCCAGGCGGTCTTCGGCCCCATGCAGTGGGGCTGGGTGAGGAGCGCGGCCCGGAAGGTCTACGACATGCTGGGGCTCCACGGGAAGGTCTCCCTGCCCCAGCCGGTGAACTGGGCCAGGACCCGCGTCTACACGTCGGTGCGCTCCACGGGCGAGGGGGTCTCGGTGAACCTGGCCGGCCGGGAGATCGACGGGATCGTGGACCCGGCCGACTACGAGCGGGTCCGCGACGAGGCGGCGGAGAGGATCGCCGGGTTCCGGGACCCCGCCACGGGCCGCTCGCCGGTCAAGAAGGTCTGGCGGCGGGAGGAGATCTTCAAGGGCCGTCACCTGGAGAGGGCCCCGGACCTGCTGTTCGAGCCCGCCGAGCTCTACTCGCTGACCCACGCGAAGTCGATGGTCGAGGCGGCGGACTGGATCTCGGGAGACCACCGCATCGACGGCGTGATCGTGGCCGCGGGCCCGGCCGTGGCCCCCGACGCGTTCGCCGGGGACCCCCCGCTCCTGATCGACGTCGCCCCGACGATCCTCGCGGCGCTCGACGCGCCGGCCACGTCTTCGCACACGGGCCGGGTGCTCTCCCACCTCGTCGGGGAGGGTGCCGTGGTCCGGGCCGGGGAGGCCGCGGCCGAGGCCGACCAGGGGTCGGGCGGCGAGGAGGTCGTGGGGGCCACGGAGGCGGAGGAGATGGAGGAGCACCTCCGCGGCCTTGGGTACCTCGAGTAGCGAGCCCCCGGAGCCCTCACCGGGTCCCGCTCCCGGGGCTCCGCCGACGTCGCCGTCCGGGGCCGGCACGGGCCCTCGGCACCGCCGCCGGGGGAGGATCCGGGCCGCCATCGAGGGGGTCCTCCCCAGGGAGAGGTTCGGGGACCAGCGCGACATCCTGGGAGGAGCCGGCCAGAACGTGGTCGGCCTGGTGGTGGGGGGCATCGCCCAGTTCGCCGCCCAGGTCCTGGTCACCCGGACGCTCGGCCCCGAGCGGTACGGCGTGGTCACCGCCGCCGTGCAGGCGGCCTTCATCGGCGCCGCGGCCACCCGGTTCGGCATGGACGTGGCCGACGTCCGGCTGGTGGCCATCCTGGTGGGCCGGGGAGCCCACGCCCGGGTCCGCCCCCTGGTCAACCGGTCGGTGGCCATCTCCGCCTCGGTCAGCCTGGCCGTCGCCGCCGCGGTGCTGCTCGCCGCGGAGCCCATCGCCGGCGTGTTCACCGACCACCCGGACGGCCCGAGCGCCTTCCGGGCCGCCGCCCTGGCCCTCCCCTTCGCCGCCGTCGCCCAGACCTACCTGGGGGCCACCAGGGGCCTGAAGATCATGCGCCACACCCTGTCGATCTTCTGGATCGGCCAGTGGCTGGCCTGGATCGGCCTGTCCCTCCTGCTGTGGCTCGTGGCCCGGACCGTGGGGATGACCGTCCTGGCCTACGCGGGGTCCTGGGGCCTGGCCACCTTCGCCGCGCTCTGGGCCTGGGAACGGGAGAGCCGGGGGTTCCCGTCGCGCGCCGCCGGGGACGACGAGCCGATCCCGGAGGAGCGGACCGCCGGCCTGCTCCGGTTCGGGGCCCTCCGGGCCCCGGCCACTCTGTTCTCGCAGCTCCTGTTCTGGACGGACTTCTACGTCCTGGCCACCCTGGCGAACGCCCGGGACACGGGGATCTACGGGGCCGCGATCCGGGCGGCCCAGTCGCTGCTCCTTTTCCTCACCTCGCTGTCCCTGATGTTCAGCCCGTTCGTGGCCGATCTCCACGCCCGGGGGGAGCGGGACCGCCTGGACGGCCTCTACAAGTCGGTGACCCGGTGGACGCTGGCCGCCACGCTGCCGGTCCTGCTCGTCCTGCTCATCCTCCCGGAGCCGATCCTGCGGATCTTCGGGGGGGACTTCGACGAGGGGTCGACCGCCCTCCTCATCCTGATCGCGGGGATGGTCGTCCCGGTCTCCGTGGGGACCGTCGGGTTCATCCTCATCATGGTGGGGAGGACGGGCTGGGACCTCCTCGTCTACGCCGGCTCGTTCGTGCTGGACGTCGGGCTGGCCCTGGCCCTGGCCCGGCCGGAACGGCTCGGCATCGAGG
>JACQTL010000243.1 GCA_016210805.1 Actinomycetota bacterium
CTCCTGCTCGGGGCGTACGACCGTCCCCTGCCGAAGGGGAAGCTCCGGTGGATCGGACAGGTGGGCACGGGCTTCACCGGCCGGATGCTCGACGACCTGACGTCCCGGCTGGAGCCGCTGGTCCGGAAGGCCCCGGCCATCGACGACCCGGAGCTCGCGAAGGTGAAGGGGGCCCGGTTCGTGGAGCCGGAGCTGGTCTGCGAGGTCGAGTTCCTCCAGATCACCGCGGCCGGGAAGCTCCGGGCGCCCTCCTACAAGGGCCTCCGCCCCGACAAGCCGCCGGAGGACTGCGTGCTGGAGCGGCCGAGGCGATCCCGCGCTACGTGATCGCCGGGAGCAGGTAGGCGGCGATGTCCCCCAGCGGAGCCGGGTCGGTCGGCCGTTCCCGGATCAGAAGGGCTCGAAGCCGGCGCGGACCAGGATGGCCCTGGCGTCCCGCTCGTCGAAGCCCCGGTCCACGAGCTCGCGGTAGATCCTCAGGGCACCGAGGGACCGCCCGCACCGGGGGCAGAACCCGTACTGGGGCTCGATGGGGAACGCGCACCACGGGCACGACGTGGCCTGGACGGCGTCCGTGCCGTCCAGCCCCGCGTCGGACAGGGCGTCGATGTAGCCCTTCCCGTAGTCCCACTGGATGTACTCGTCCTCGCGCGGCTCGAAGGCGGGCTCGTGCATCCGGGGCTCGCCGGTGTCGAGCATGTGCTCGAGGCTCTCCCGGAGGAGGTCCCAGTCGTAGAAGTGGTTCGAGCCGCAGTCGGGGCAGGCGATCACCACGCCCTTGACCCCCTGGGCCTCGAAGGCCCGGCGCATGCCGGAGAGGTCGTCGAGGTCGGCCTGGACGTCCTCCTTCTCCCGGGGGTCCAGGTCGCGGGGGCCCTCCCGGTCCTCGGTCTCGTCGCCGTCCTCTCCGTGGTCGTCGCGCTCGTCGCCGTCGTCCTCGAAGTCGTCGTCCTCGCCGAAGGGGCGGTCCTCAGCCATCGGCGCCCTCCACCGCCCCCTCCACGGAGGCCTCCGCGGCCTCCAGGGTGGCCTCCTCCCCGTCGTCCGGGCGGACCAGCGCGAACGTCCGGAAGCCCTCCGCGTACTCCATGCCGGCCCGCGCGCCGAGCTCCCGGGCGCGGTCGCGGACCAGCTCCTCCGCCGGGAACCCGGCCAGCTGCGACCGGTGCCGTCCGAGGGCCTCGATCTTCACGTCGATCGTCTCGGTCACGTCGACGAAGGTATCGGCGTCCTCCGCGGTCAGCCACAGGCTGGGCACCTCGAAGGGCTCGAACCCCTCGTCCAGGAGCTCGGAGAACTGGGGCCGGGTGGGCGCGTCCGGGTTCACCGCGCAGAGCACCGCCTCGCCGGCCACCCGGTGGTCGGGGTGGTTGATGTACTCGCCCCGGGCCCACCGCCGCGAGGGGTCCGGGCCGACCAGCACGTCGGGGCGGATCCGGCGGACCTCCCGGGTCACCGCGCGGCGGAGGTCCATCGTGAGCTCCAGGGAGCCGTCCACGAACCCCAGGAAGCTCACCGACCGGACGCCGAGCACCTCGCAGGCCTCCCGGAGCTCGCGTTCGCGGGTCCGGGCGATCTCCTCGCGCACGGCCCCCGGCTCGTTGGAGCCCGCCGAGCCGTCGGTGATGCACGCGTAGTGGACCTCCGTCCCCTCCCGGGCCCAGGCGGCGACGGTGCCGCCGCACATGAACTCGGCGTCGTCGGGATGGGCGAACACGACCAGCGCTCGGGCGAACCGCACGCCGGCCAGCGTAAACGAAGCCCTCGCGAAGCTGCTACACACTCGGTGGATGGACCCCGGCGCACGGACCTCCCACGAGGCCGGGGGGCTGCCTGACGGCCCGCCCGGGATCCCCGGGGCCGTGCTGTCCGCGGTCGTGGGCGGCCTGTGGGGGCTGGCCGGCTACCTGATCCTGTGGGGGCACGTCCCCCTCGTGGTGAGCCGGTCCTTCGTCCAGAGCAGGCTCGGCACGGCGCTGCTGCTCCCGGTCCGCGCCGTGTTGTGGGGGATCCGCATGTTCGAAGAGCACGTCGCCGGCCGTCCCGTCCACCTGGCCGACAGCAACTGGTGGATCGGGGCCGTGGCCGGGGCCATCGGCGCGGCGATCGGGGCCGGCGGGTTCCTCCTCTCCCGGGCGGCCTTCCGAGGCCTCGCCCGGTCCAGGGCCCCCGGCCCCGGCGCACCTGAACCCCATGGCCGGCCCGGACCGCCCGGCCGGGGCCCCGGGTGAGCGGGCCTGCCCGGAACGGCCGGGCCCTCCCGCCGGTCGTCAAGGCCGACCGCGCTGGACCCGATACCCAGATTGGAGGGCATCGCGATGGACCGGACCACGCCAGTCGCTCCGGCACGGCCACGGATCGTGGCCCGGTTCGCCGTGGGCAGCCTGGTCGTGCTGATCCTGATCGGGGCCGGCGTGTCGATCCTCGCCGCCCGGAACATCCGCGCGGGAAAGGAGGAGGCCGCCACCTTCCACGCCGTGTACGTGGCCGACAACGTGCTCGGCCCGTTCCTCCGGGATCGCGACCTCACCCGGCCGCTCGACGCCACCGAGCACGCCGAGGTCCTCGGCTTCGTGCGGCTCCACGTGCTCTCCGACCGGCAGGTCGTCCTGGTCCGCGTATGGGCCCCGGACGGGACGATCCTCTACTCGGACGACGAGGGCGAGGTCGGTCAGTCCTTCCCCGAGAAGTCCGAGGACCTCGCGGCGGTGATGCGGGGGGAGATAGAGAGCGAGGTCTCGGCGGTGATCGAGCCCGGCGAGCCGGACGGCGGCCCCCCCTCCCGGGCCCGGGTCTACGAGGCCTACGTGCCACTCAGCACCCGCCCGGGCGACCCCCCCCTCGCCGTCGCCGAGTTCTACCAGGACTACGAGCACATCGAGGCCGCGGTCGACGACCAGTTCGGTGAGCTCACCGTGATCTTCGGCATCGGCCTCGTCCTCCTCTTCCTCGCCCTGATGCCCATCGCCACCAAGGCCTCGGGGGCCCTCCGGCGGCAGAACGCCGAGCTGGAGCGCCAGGCCGCCCGCCTGTCCGTGCTGCTGGCCAGGGAGCAGGAGACCGTGGCCGAGCTCCAGGAGCTGAACCGCATGAAGAGCGACTTCGTGGCCACCGCCTCGCACGAGCTCCGGAGCCCGCTCACCGCGATCCTGGGGTTCGCCAGGCTGCTCAGGCGCCCCGAGTTCGACCAGGACCCCGCCTCCCGACACGAGTTCCTCGAGTCGATGGAGCGCCAGGGCGACCGGCTCTTCCGCCTGATCGAGAACCTCCTGACCACGGCCCGGCTGGAGGGCGAGGGCGTCCCCCTCGAGACCCAGCGCTTCGACCTGGCCGCGCTGGTCGGCGACGTGGCCGAGGGCCTCCACGCGAGCGAGAGGATCCGGGTGGACATCCCGGAGGAGGGCATCGAGATGGAGACGGACCGGGACCGCCTGGCCGAGGTCGTCTCCAACCTCGTGGAGAACGCCCTGAAGTACTCGCCGCCGGCCTCGCCCGTGGACGTGGGGGGCCGCCTCTCGGGAGCCCGGATCCGGCTGTGGGTCCGGGACCGCGGGGTGGGGATCCCGCCCGAGAGCCTGGACCGGATCTTCGATCGCTTCTGGCAGGCCGACGGGTCGGCCACCCGGACGGTGGGAGGCGTGGGCCTCGGCCTCTACCTGGTCCGCCGGCTCGTGGGGCTGCTCGGCGGTGAGATCGAGGTCGAGAGCGAGGTGGGGCGGGGGACCTGCTTCACCGTGGACATCCCCCGCCGCCACCGGGCCGCGTCCCCGAGCGCCCCGGCGGATACGAAGGGTCCGGAGGCCCGCCCGGAGAGCGCCGGGCGTGCCGTTCGCGCCGGCGCCGTCTGACCCGGCCGTCCGGCCCTCCCCTCAGGCCCTGGCGAACCGGAAGTTGCGAGCGGCGATGGCGAACGACACCGCCACCCAGGCGCCGAGCAGGGCGAGCTGCGGCCCGGTCCGCAGGATGGACTCCCCGTCGATGGCCACGGTGCGCATCGCCTCGATCAACGGCGTGAGGGGCAGGTACCGGACCACGACCTGCATGACCTCGGGGAGCGTCTCGGTCGGGAAGAACACCCCGGACAGGAACATCATGGGCAGGGCCACGGCGTTCGCGATGCCCTGGGCGGCGTCGGGGTTGGCCGCCCGGCCCGCCACGGCGAACCCGAGGTTCAGGAAGATCAGGTTCGCCACGGTGGCCAGGGCGAAGAGCCACAGCACGTTCCCGTAGAGGTTCGCCCCGAACACGTAGACCCCCACGGCCAGGATCAGGGCGGCCTGGACCAGCGCGAGGGCCAGGCGGGCCACGACCTGGGCGGTGAGGAACTTCACCGGCCGCAGCGGCGTGGCCAGGATCCGCTTCAGGATGCGCTGCTCGCGGAACCGGGAGATGGCCACCGACATCCCGATGATCGAGAAGTTCATCACGCCCATGGCCACCAGGCCGGGGAGCAGGAAGTCGTAGTACTCGACCGACTTCCCGGCGATCCCCCGCGACTCCACCGCGACGGGGGGCGGATCCACCCCCGCGATCTGCAGGTTCATGACCCCGGCGAGCCGCTCGATCGCCGAGATGGCGAACTGGTTCGTCTCGAAGTTCGTCTCGTTGTACAGTACAAAGAGCAAGAGGGGCTGGCCGGGGGCGGCGGCCGGGACGCCCAGGACGACGTCCCAGTAGCCCTTCACGAGCTCGTCCCTGGCCACGTCGAGCGACCGCAGGGACGTGACGCTGAAGGCGTCGATCTCCCCCAGGCCGTCGAGGAGGCCCTCCGAAACTGGGGATCCCTCCTCGACCACCACGGCGATGTCGACGTCCGGGACGTCGGTGAAGTCGAACAGGCCGAAGATCACGGCGAAGATCACGGGGAAGGCCAGGGCCCAGAACAGGGCCTGCTTGTCCCGGTACAGCAGCTTCAGGCTCGAGACGATCAGCTTGCCCATCCCCGTCACTCCCTCAGGCTCCGGCCGGTCAGCGAGAGGAACACGTCCTCCAGCGTCGCCGGCAGCACCCGGACGTCGTCCACCTCCACGCCCCGCCCCGACGCCCAGTCCAGGAACGAGGGGAGGGTCACCTGGGCCCTGGACACCCGGAGCTCGTGGGTGGCCGCGCCGTTCGCGGGGGAGGCCACCTCGACCACCCCGGGCAGCGCGGCGAGCTCGCCGTCGTTCACGTCCTGGTGCGTGGCGAACACGATCCGGTAGGCCGCCGGGAGCCCGTGGATCAGCTCGAGCGGCGTGTCGAGGGCCTGGATCCGGCCGTTGTCGATGATGGCCACCCGGTCGCAGAGGAACTCGGCCTCCTCCATGTAGTGGGTGGTGAGGACGACCGTGGTCCCCTCGTCGTGGATGGCCTGGACCAGGTCCCAGAGGTTCCGGCGGGCCTGGGGGTCGAGCCCCGTGGTCGGCTCGTCCAGGAACACGACCTCGGGGTCGTTGACCAGGGAGGCCACGATGGAGAACCGCTGGGCCTGCCCCCCGGACAGCTGCTTGACCAGGGCCTTGCGCTTGTCGAGGAGGCCGACCTTGTCGAGGAGGGCCTCCGGGGCGACCTGCCGGGGGTAGAACGACCCGAACAGGTCGAGGATCTCCTCCAGGGTCAGGTAGTCGAAGTACGCCCCGGCCTGTAGCTGTACGCCGATCCGCTCCTTCATCCGGTTCCGGTCGCGGTGGGAGTCGAGCCCCAGGACCCGCGTGACGCCGGCCGTCGGGGACTGGAGGCCCTCGACGATCTCCAGGGTGGTCGTCTTCCCGGCGCCGTTCGGCCCCAGGAACCCGAACACCTCGCCCCGGGCCACCGAGAACGAGACCCCGTCCACGGCGGTGAGGGTGCCCCCGCCGGGGGCCGGGAACGTCTTCTCGAGGTCGACGACCTCTACGGCCGGTTCCCGGCTCGCTCCGCCCTCGGCCTCGGCGGACCCCGTCGGACGGGCCTCCCGCTCGCCGGGACGCGTCGTCGCGCTCATCGCCCCTCCCGTTCCTCGATCAGCTTCGTGACGTCGTCGGCCCACCGGACCCGGGCCCGGGCGTGGACCAGGCCGGCCCGGAGGGTGAGGTACTGGTGGAACGTCTCCTCGTCGTCGATCCCGTACGAGCGCATGTCGCGCTCGATCCCCAGGTACGTGGCCAGCTCGGCGGCGGCCCGCTCCCTGTAGCCGGCGATCTGCGCGAGGAGGCCCTCCCGGCTCATCCGGGCCCCGAAGAAGACCTTGACCAGGAACCCGACGCGCACCACGTCGGGCTCGACGTCGCCGCGCTCCAGCCACTCCCGGAGGGCCGCCTCGCCACCGCCCGTGATCCGGTACAGCCGCTTGTCGGGAACCCCGCGCTGCTCGACCTCGCGGCTCTCGGCGTAGCCGAGATCCTCCAGCCGGCGGAGCTCGGAGTACAGATGGCTCTTGGCCGGGCTCCAGAAGAACCCCACCGAGCCCTGGGCCGCCTTGAGCAGGTCGTACCCGGAGCTCTCCCCGGCCACGGCCAGGAGGCCGAGCACCGAGTAGGAGGTCGTGGGCAGGTCGGGGGCGGACCCCGCTCCCTCCGTCTTCCGGGCCTCCGCCATCGCTCCTGGCTGGGGGCTCTCCCCGTTTGCACGTTCTACCTGGTCTAGTTTAACTGAAACTAGTACGGTCAGTACCGTATCCGCGGAGCGGAGGCGGTGTCAAGTCCCCGGCCGACGCTCGTGGGGATGGCGGTCAGCGCCGCCAGACCAGGCGGAGCCAGGTGACCCGGCCGCAGGCCGGGCAGCGCATCAGCGAGTGGTACCGGCGGATGAACGGCAGGTGGATCGAGACCGGGAAGGCCAGCCTGACCAGGTCTCCGAGGGACACGGACGTCTCGCGGCGACAGGTGGAGCACTCCAGGGCCAGCTGGCCCCCGGGACCGGGCTCCCCCGGCGGGCCGAACAGGGCGAGTCTTCCCAGCGGGTCGCGATCCGTGGCGGAGCCGGCCGGTGCGCCTGCCGGGCGGTCGGGCCGGGAGGCCCCGGCTCCCACCGCGGAGGGGTGAGACGACCGGGGATCGAGGGCCCCCCGCGAGGCGAGCTCCACCACGGCGGACCCGCCCTCGTCGGGCCCGGGCCGGTGGGAGGGCTCGGGGTGCTCGCCCGGGGCGCCGGCCCCCGTGGCCAGGTCCTCGACGCGGCGCCTGAGCGCCTCGGCCTCCCGCAGAACGGTGAGCCCTCCCCGGGAGGCTCGGGCGGGCGGCCGGGCCGGGCGACGGGACCGGGCGGGCCGGCGCGGCTCGTTCACGACGTGCGCCTCACCGGACGAGCTCCTCGGCCAGGGCCCGGTAGGCCTCGGCGCCGGGATGCCGGGGGGCGAAGCCCAGGATGGAGACCCCCGAGGCAGGCGCCTCCGCGAACCGGATGCTCTTGCGGATCGGCGGGAGGACGGGGAGGCCGTATCGCTCCCCCACCCCGTCGAGCACCTCGCGGGCATGACGGGTCCGGCCGTCGAACATGGTGGGGAGCAGCCCGAGGATCCGCAGCCGGCGGTTCGTGAACCGCTTCACGTCGTCGATCGTGGCAAGGAGCTGGCCCACCCCGCGGTGGGAGAGCGCCTCGCACTGCAGGGGCACCAGCACGTCGTCCGCCGCCGTGAGGGCGTTGATCGTGAGGACCCCCAGCGACGGCGGGCAGTCGATCACGGTGAGCTCATACCGGTCGGTTAGGCCCTCGAGCGTCTCCCGGAGCGCGTACTCCCGCCCCGTGCGGCCCAGGAGGTAGGTCTCCGCTCCGGCCAGGTCGATGTTGGCCGGGACCAGGTCGAACCCCTCCTCCACCCCCCGGATCGTCTCCTCCACGGCCACCCGCTCGAGCAGCGCGTCGTGGATCGTGGGCTGGAGGTCGTCGGGCTCGAGCCCCACGCTGTAGGTCAGAGAGGCCTGGGGATCGAGGTCCACGGCCAGGGCCTTGCGGCCCCGCTCGGCGAGGGCGGCGCACAGCGACGCCACCGTGGTGGTCTTGGCCACCCCGCCCTTCTGGTTCGCCACCGCGAGGATGCGTCCCATCTCCCCTCGGGCGTTCTACCCCCGGGAGGGTGGTTGGGCAAACCCGCCCGTCAGGGCGCCGCCCCGCTCACCGGCCCCCGACCCCCGGGCGGCCCCTCACGATCCCTGCCCCTCGGGGGCGTCGAGCCGCACGCCGGCCAGGCGGGCCTCGGCCTCGTCGAGGGCCCCGGCCAGCCACCCCGCCTCCTGAGGGCCCCGCGCGTCCTCCCGCGGATACAGGTACGTGTTCAGCTCCTCGTTCGAACCCACCTGGATCCCCCGCTCGGCCAGGTAGTCCGCGATGGCGAACTCCCAGGTGAACAGGGCGGTGCCGTCGTCGAAGGCGTGCACCCAGTACGTCAGGTACCGGTTGGGCCGGGAGGCGTACAGCCTGGCTTCCCGCCTCTCCTCGGCGAGGGTGAAACCCAGGCGGTCCAGGGCCTCCGGGAACTCCATGGGCCCGGCCAGGATATCCGCGCGGATCAGTCGACCGCGCGCAGGGACGGCTCGCCCACCGCCCCGGCCTCACCTCCCGGCAGGGGGAAGGACGGCGGGACCCCGCCCGGCGAGAGGGTGGGGGTATCCACGCCGGACGCCCGGGCCCGGGCGATCGAGCCCCGGGCCTTCCCGAGCTGGGACCGGAACTCGTCGGCGCCGTTCGCGATCATCGTGGCCGCCCGGGCCACCTTGTTCTCCAGGACCGACTCCATCGTGTCCAGAAGACCCCCGAGCTCTGTGAGGCAGCCCTGGACGTCCCCCGCCGC
>JACQTL010000252.1 GCA_016210805.1 Actinomycetota bacterium
AGGACCTCGGCCAGGAACCGGCCTGTGTGCGAGTCGGGGCTGGCCGCTATCTCCTCGGGGGGGCCCGAGGCGACCACCCGACCGCCGGCCTCCCCGCCCTCCGGCCCGAGGTCGACGATCCAGTCGGCCGTCTTCACGACGTCCAGGTTGTGCTCGATCACGAGCACGGTGTTCCCCGCCGTGACCAGGCGCTGGAGGACGGCCAGGAGCCTGCGGACGTCCTCGAAGTGCAGGCCCGTGGTGGGCTCGTCCAGGACGTAGAAGGTGTTCCCCGTGGCCCGCTTCTGGAGCTCGGACGAGAGCTTCACCCGCTGGGCCTCCCCCCCGGAGAGGGTGGGGGCCGGCTGGCCGAGCTTGATGTACCCGAGCCCGACGTCCACGAGGGTCTGGAGGTGGCGGGCGATCGGCGGGATGTTCCGGAAGAACTCCAGGCCCTCCTCCACGCTCATGGCCAGGACGTCGGCGATCGAGCGGCCCTTGTACTTCACCTCCAGGGTCTCCCGGTTGTACCGCTTGCCCTTGCACACCTCGCAGGTCACGTAGACGTCCGGGAGGAAGTGCATCTCGATCTTGATCTGGCCGTCCCCGGCGCAGTTCTCGCACCGGCCCCCCCGGACGTTGAACGAGAACCGGCCCGGCGTGTAGCCCCGGACCCGGGCCTCGGGGAGCTGGGAGAAGAGCGTCCGGACGTGCGTGTACACCCCCGTGTACGTGGCCGGGTTCGACCGGGGGGTCCGCCCGATCGGGGACTGGTCGATGTCGATCACCTTGTCGACGTGCTCCCACCCGGTCAGCCGGCGGTGCCGGCCGGGGAGGTCCCGCGACCGGTACACCTTCCTCATCAGGGCCCGGAGCATGACGTCCTGCACCAGCGTCGACTTCCCGGACCCGGAGACGCCGGTCACGCACACGAACAGGCCGAGCGGGATGGCCGCGTCGATCGACTTGAGGTTGTGCTCCCTGGCCCCCAGGACCTTCAGCCAGCGGTCGCCCGGCCCGCGCCGGACCTCCGGGGTGGGGATCTGGCGCCGCCCGGACAGGAACGCCCCGGTGATGGACCCGGGCTCCCGGAGGAGCCCGTCGTAGTCGCCCGAGTACACGATCTCGCCGCCCAGCTCCCCGGCCCCGGGCCCGATGTCCACGACGTGGTCGGCGGCCTTGATCGTGGCCTCGTCGTGCTCCACCACGATCAGGGTGTTCCCCAGGTCGCGGAGGCGGAACAGCGTGTCGATCAGGCGCCGGTTGTCTCGCTGGTGCAGGCCGATGGACGGCTCGTCGAGGACGTAGAGGACCCCGGTGAGGGCCGAGCCGATCTGGGTGGCCAGCCGGATCCTCTGGGCCTCCCCGCCGGCCAGGGTGCCCGAGGTGCGCTCCAGGGTCAGGTAGTCGAGGCCCACGTCCACGAGGAACCCGAGCCGGGCCGCAATCTCCTTCAGGAGCCGCTCGGCGATCAGCCGCTCGCGGTCGGACAGCTCGAGATCCCCCGTGAACCGGAGGGTGTCGCGGATCGACATGCGGGTGAGCTCCCAGATCGACAGCCCGCCCACGGTGACGGCCAGGCTCTCGGGACGGAGGCGGGCTCCCCGGCAGGCCCTGCAGGGGACCTGGCGCATGTACTGCTCGAGCCGCTCGCGCTGCGTGTCGCTCTCGGACTCCTGGTGCCGGCGCTCCACGACCGGCACCACCCCCTCGAAGGTCGTGTAGTAGGAGCGGGTCCGCCCGTACCGGTTGCGGTACCGGACGTGGATCTCCTCGTCGGAGCCGTAGAGCAAGACGTCCCTGGCCGCCTTGGTGAGCTTCTTCCAGGGCGTGCGGACCGAGAACCCGTGGGCGCCGGCCACGGCCTCCAGGACCCGGTCGTAGTACTCGAGGCGGCGGCCGGACCACGGGGCGATGGCCCCCTCCTCGATCGAGAGCTCGGGGTCCGGGATCACCAGCTCGGGGTCCACCTCGAGCCGGGTCCCCAGCCCGTCGCAGGTCTGGCAGGCCCCGTACGGGGAGTTGAACGAGAAGTTCCGGGGGGCCAGCTCGTCGAAGGACAGCCCGCAATACGTGCAGGCCAGCGACTGGGAGAAGTTGATGACCTCCTCCCCCGGCCCGCCGGGCCGGTCGCCGTCGGTCTGCACGGCGATCGAGGCCACCCCCTCGGCCAGCTGGAGGGCGGTCTCCACGGAGTCGGCCACCCGCCGGCGGATGTCCGGGCGGGCCACGAGCCGGTCCACGACGACCTCGATCGTGTGCTTGTAGTGGCGCTCGAGGCGGATCGGGTCCGACAGGTCGCGGACCTCGCCGTCGATCCGGGCCCTGGCGAAGCCCCGCCGGGCCAGGTCGCCGAGGAACTTCTCGTACTCCCCCTTGCGGCCCCGGACCACGGGAGCCAGGACCTGGAACCGGGTCCCGTCCGGCAGCTGGAGGACCTGGTCCACGATCTGGTCGGGGGTCTGGCGGCCGATCGGACGTCCGCAGTTCGTGCAGTGGGGGTGCCCGATGCGCGCGTAGAGGACCCGGAGGTAGTCGTAGATCTCGGTGATCGTCCCCACCGTGGACCGGGGGTTGCGGGAGGTCGACTTCTGGTCGATCGAGATGGCCGGCGAGAGGCCCTCGATGAAGTCCACGTCCGGCTTCTCCATCTGCCCCAGGAACTGGCGGGCGTACGCGGACAGGGACTCCACGTAGCGCCGCTGGCCCTCGGCGTAGATCGTGTCGAAGGCGAGCGACGACTTCCCGGAGCCGGACAGGCCCGTGAACACGATCAGCGAGCCCCGGGGAAGGTCGAGGGTGATGTTCCGCAGGTTGTGCTCACGGGCGCCGTGGATGACGAGCCTGTCGGTGCCCACGGGCGCCATTGTACGAGCGGGCTCGGACAAGCCCCCGGGCGCTATCCTGCGACCGCGGGCCAGCGGGGAGGGAGCATGCAGGAGGACATCCGGGACACCGGGCCGTACCGCGAGGTGGAGGACCACTTCCGCCGGTGGCTGGAGCCGGGCTTCGGCCGTCCCGGCGGGGCGGCCGACCCCTCCCCGTCCCCCGACGGGTCGAGGATCGCCGTGACGGCCACGATCGTCGAGGCCCTGGACCGCTCGCCGTTCTCCCGGATCGCCGTGGCCGAGGGGGCCACCGGGCAGGTGGCCGCAGTCACGGCTGGGCCGCACGACGACAGGCTCCCGGCGTGGTCCCCGGACGGGTCCCGCCTGGCCTTCCTGTCGGACCGCCGAGTGAGGGGGCGGTTCCGCCTGTACCTCCTGGAGGCCGACCGGCTGGGGGAGGCCCGGCCGGCCCCCGACGTCCCCGGGACGATCGAGTCCCTGGCCTGGTCGCCGGACGGGTCCCTCCTCCTGCTCGGCGTGGCCGGCCCGGGGGCCGACCGGGCCGGGGTGGAGGGCTCCGGGACCGCGACGGCCGAGGACCGGGACCGCCCGTCCTGGCTCCCGGAGGTCGAGGGCGACGGAGCGGCCGGGTCCGAGTGGCGGAGCCTGTGGACGTACGACCCCGCGGAGGACCGGGTGGCCCGCCTGTCGCCGGAGGGCCTGAACGTGTGGGAGGCGGCGTGGTGCGGGCCGGGGGCGGTCGTGGCCGTGGCCGGCCCCTCGCCCGGCGAGGAGGCCTGGTACCGCGCTCCACTGGTCCTGATCGACCCGGGCACGGGCGAGTACCGCACGCTCGTGGAGAGCTCCGTCCAGCTCGGGGTCCCCGCGGCATCGCCCGACGGAGCTCGTGCGTCGGTGATCGAGGCGCTGTGCAGCGACCGGATGGTCGTGGCCGGGAGCCTCCTGGTCGTGGAACCGGCCTCGGGGTCGGTGGCCCGGATCGACACCGGGGGGGTCGACGTCACGTGGGCCGCCTGGCGCGACGGCCGGCGACTGGCCTACCTGGGGATCCGGGGCCTGGAGACGGCGGCCGGCGAGGTGGACGCCGAGAGCGGCCGCGCCACCGAGACATGGGCCTCCTCCACCGAGACCTGCGGCGAGTGGTACCCATCCGGGGCCCTGGTCGCCGACGACGCCATCGCCGTGGTGGCCCACGGCCACGCTCGGGCTCCGGAGGTCGCCAAGCTGCGGAGGGGGGCCCTCGAGACCGTGGCCTCCCTCGGCCATCCCGGCACCGAGCACCTCCGGGATGTGGCCGGGCGCCTGGAGACGGTTTCGTGGACCGCACCGGACGGCCTGGAGATCGAGGGTCTCCTGCTCCTCCCGGACGGCCCCGGCCCCCACCCGCTGGTCCTGTGGGTCCACGGGGGGCCGGTGTCCGCGGCCAGGACGTCGTGGGCCATGGGCCGGGGCGTCCTGCCCCTGCTGGCCTCCAGGGGGTACGCCGTGCTGTCCCCCAACCCCCGGGGCTCCAGCGGCCGGGGACGCGACTTCGCGGCCATGGTCGTGGGGGACATGGGCGGCGCGGACGCCGACGACCTGCTGGCCGGGGTGGACGCCATGGTGGAGCGGAGGGTCGCCGACCCCGCCCGGCTGGGGGTGATCGGGGGCAGCTACGGCGGGTTCATGTCCTGCCACCTGGTGACGCGGACCGACCGGTTCGCCGCGGCCGTGGCCATCTCCCCGGTCACCGACTGGTACAGCCAGCACTGGAACAGCAACATCGGCCACTGGGACGCCGACTTCCTCCGCGGCGACCCCACGGCGCCCGGCGGGCCGTACTTCGATCGGAGCCCGGTGATGCGGGCCGGGGCCGTTTCCACCCCCACCCTGCTCACCGCGGGGGTCCGGGACCGGTGCACGCCGCCCGGGCAGGCCGTGGAGTTCTACCGGGCGCTGCGGGAAAGCGGGGTGGACACGCAGCTCGTCTTGTACCCGGAGGAGGGCCACGGGGTCCGGCAGTACCCCGCGTTCGTCGACTTCGCCGCCCGCATCGCCGGATGGTTCGAGCGGCAGATGCCGCCGGGCCCCAGGTCCGGGCAGCCGGCGGCGGCCCTGGCTGGGAAGGAGCCCACGGCATGAACGCCGAGCGATCCCTGGAGTCCTACCGGGAGGAGTTCCCGGTGCTGGAGCGCAAGGCCTACCTGATCAGCGCGTCGCTGGGCCCGGTCTCGCACCGGGCCCGGGCCGAGCTCGACCGCTACGTCGACGCCTGGGCGGAGAAGGGGGCCCCCGACCACGTCTGGATGGAGGACGTCTTCCCGCAGATGGGGCGGCTGAAGCGGATCTTCGCCGCCCTGGTCGGAGCGGACGCCGACGAGCTCGCCATCACGGTGAACGTCTCCCTGGCCCTGTCGACGATCGCGTCGTGCATCGACTTCTCGGGGCCCCGGAACCGGATCGTGCTGTCGGGGCTCGACTTCCCCACCGACGGGCACGTGGCCCTGGCCCAGCGGGCCCGGGGCGCGGAGGTGGTGTTCGTGCCCTCCCCCGACGGCCTGACCATCCCCCTCGAGGCGTACGGGGAGGCCATCGACGAGAGGACGGCCCTCGTGATCGCCAACCGGGTGCTGTACCGCTCCTCCACGATCGTGGACGCGAAGGAGGTCTGCCGGATGGCCCGGGAGGCCGGCGCTTGGTCGGTGGTCGACGACTTCCACGGCGCCGGCGTCCTGCCGGTCGACGTCCACGACCTGGGCTGCGATTTCTACACGACCGGCGTGCTGAAGTGGCTGTGCGGGGGGCCGGGGCTCACGTTCCTGTACGCGCGGCGGGAGCTCCTCCCCTCCCTGGAGCCCGCCGTGACCGGATGGTTCGCCACGGCCGAGCCGTTCTCGTTCGAGGTGGACCGGCTGGACTTCCACGCCACCGCGCGGCGCCTGGAGAACGGGACCCCCCCGGCCCCCATCTCTTTCATCGCCCAGGGCGGGCTGGACATCATCACCGAGGTGGGGCCGGCCCGGATCCGCGAACGGATCGAGCAGCTCACCTCCCACGTCGTCGAGCGGGCCGACCGGGCCGGGCTCCCGGTCCGGACCCTCCGGGACCCGGCGGCCAGGGGCGGGATGGTCAACGTGGGGGTCGGCCCGGAGGCCGGGAAGATCTGCCACGCCCTGCTCGAGCGCGACGTGTGCACCGACTTCCGGGGGGACGGGCTGCGGGTCTCGCCGCACTTCTTCAACACGGAGGCCGACATCGACCGCCTGTTCGCCGAGCTCCGCGACCTCACGTGAGACCCGTGGACGAGCCGCCGTACCCGATCCGGCCGGTCGGCAGGGAGGAGTTCGAGCGGTTCTTCCGGGCCGGCGAGGTCGCCTTCGGGAGCCACCCGATCCCCGAGGAGGTCGAGGCCGACCTGGGGGTGTTCGAGGCCGACCGGAGCCTGGCCGCCTTCGAGGGGGACCGGATCGTGGGAACGGCCGGGGCCGACTCGTTCCGGCTGACCGTCCCGGGGGCCGAGGTCCCGGCCGCGGGAGTGACCCAGGTCGCCGTCCCGCCGACCCACCGCCGCCGGGGGATCCTGACTAGCCTGATGCGCCGCCAGCTCGATGACCTCCGGGACCGCGGCGACCCGGTCGCCGTGCTGTGGGCCTCCGAGGCGGCCATCTACGGGCGGTTCGGCTACGGGATGGCGGCGCTCGGGGCCGGGTTCCGGGTGGACCGCGGTGCCCCCTTCGCTCCCGGCCGGCCGGTGGACGACGGCCGGCTCCGAATGGTGGAGCTCGAGGAGGCGCTGGCCGCCTACCCGGGCCCGTACGAGGCCGTCCGGCGAGCGCGCCCGGGCATGGTCGACCGTCCGGGAGATTGGTGGTCGTACCGCTTCCGGGACATCGAGCGGTTCCGGGACGGGTTCAGCGCGCTGTTCCACGTGGTCCACGAGTCCGGGTCCGAAGAGGTCGACGGCTACCTCGCCTACCGGTTCAAGCACGACTGGGGGTCCGGCGGCCCGGCCGGGACGGTGCGGGTGGAGGAGCTCGTGGCCACCTCCCCCGAGAGCCATGCCGCGCTGTGGCGGTTCGCGCTGGACGTCGACCTGGCCGCCACCGTCGAGGCCCGGAACCGGCCGGTCGACGACCCCCTCCCCCACCTCCTCCTGGACCGCCGGAAGGCCAGGATGCGGGTGCAGGACTCGCTGTGGGTCCGCCTGGTGGACGTCCCCGGCGCGCTGGCCGCCCGTCGCTACTCCTCGAGCGACGCCGTGCGCCTGCGCGTCACCGACCCCTTCTGCCCCTGGAACGAGGGGACGTTCGAGCTCCGGGGTGATCCCGAGGGCGCGGAGTGCTGGCCCACCGACGGGCCACCGGACGTCGAGCTCGACGCGGCCGCCCTGGGCGCGGCCTACCTGGGTGGGACGGGTCTCGGGGCCCTGGCCCGGGCCGGCCGGATCCGCGAGATCGCGCCCGGTTCCCTCCGCCGGGCCGGGGCGATGTTCTCCTGGGACCCCGCCCCCTGGTGCGCCCACGTCTTCTGAGGGCCACCCGGGACGCCGGACGTCAGGTTCCCCTGACGACGCGCCCGGCCCGGACCACGAGACCGACCGCCCGGAAGGCTTCCGGAGACTCCAGGGGGTCCTCGGCCAGGGTGATCAGGTCGGCCGGTGCCCCGGGGAAAAGGGGGGCCCGGTGCATCGCGCGGAGGATGGCCTCGGTGGACAGGCCGGCCTCGGCGAGGAGCGCCGCCTCGTCGACGTCGATGCCGGGCGGGATGGCTCCGTTGCCCAGGTCGGTCCCGTACAGGACGTCGCCCCCGGCCCGGTGGAACCGGCGGAGGTTGCCCAGGGCCCGGCGGAGCCCCTCCGTCTCGCCGCCCAGGGCGTGGATGTGCAGGGTCGAGACGACACGCATCCCCGACCGGGCCATCGACCTGATCAGCCGGTCGTCGAGCTCCTCCGTCCACGGGCAGTGGGCCAGCTCGTCCACCCCGGCCCCCAGGGCCCGCTCGGCCTCCCCCCGGCCCTGCACGTGGGCGGTGACGGGGATGCGCCGCTCCCGGGCCGCGGACACGATCGCGGCCAGCACGGCGTCGTCCGGGGTCGGGCCGGCCTCCGCGTTCAGGGAGACCTTGACCTGGGTGGCCCCCCGGGCGGCCAGGGCGGCCACGGCCCCCTCGACGTCGGCCGGGTCCCCGATCTCCAGGCCGGTCCCGGGAGGAGCCCACGCCGATCGGGTCGGGTAGCCCCCAGGCGCCGTGAGCATGGGGCCGGAGGCCCGGATCAGCGGCCCGGTGAACGACGGCCCCTCCGACGCGTCGGCCAGGGCGAAGATCTCGTCGGCCGGCCAGGCCAGGTCGCGAACGGCGGTGACCCCCCCGAGCAGGACCGCCCCGGGGTCCGAGAGCCCGATGTGCACGTGCCGGTCGGCCGGGGCCGGCAGGAGGAACCCGTCCACCTCGAGCACCTCGCCGCCTGCCGCGGGAGCTCCCTCCGCCGGCCCGGCGTACCGGACCACGCCCCTGTCGGTCTGCACGGCCGCGTCGTGCACCACGTGGCCCGGCCCCAGCCAGGCCATCGGGGCCCGGAACGTGAGGGGCGGCATGAAGGAAGCTTGGGCCGCTGCCCCGACCGGGGCAAGTCTGCCCGGACCCGACACGTCCGCAGGCCCTCGACGCCGAGACGTTTGACCCGGGAGGGGCGGCCCTGATAGACACGAGCGACACCGCCTGAGGGAGGGGATCCATTTGCGCTCGCCGCTCCTGGCTCGCCGTCGCGCGAGCATGTTGCTCGTATCGGCCCTCGTGCTGGGGCTCTCGGTCCTGCCCGCGCCGGGCGCGAGCGCCGCCGGCCATGTCGAGATCCAGATCCTGTCGGTGTCCGACTGGCACGCCCAGCTCGATCCCCTGAGCGTGTTCGGGGTGGGGAACGTGGGCGGCGCGGCGGCCCTGTCGACGTACTTCCAGCAGGAACGTGCGGCGAACCCGAACACCCTGACCTTCACCGCGGGTGACTCCTACGGCGCCTCGCCTCCCCTGTCGAACTTCTTCGACGAGGAGCCGGCGGTCCGGGCCATGAACCTGATGGGCTTCACGGCCGACACCCTCGGAAACCACAACTTCGACCGGGGCATCGACCATCTCAACTCGATGATCGCCCTGGCCCAGTTCCCCTACGTCTCGGCCAACCTCAAGAACGTCAACGCGAACCTCAGCGACGTCCGCGGCTACCGGATGTTCACGGTGGGCGGGGTCAAGGTGGCGGTCGTGGGGATAACGAACCCGGACGCCCCCGAACTGGTGTTCCCCGGCAGCTTCGGGACGATCGAGGTCACCGATCCCGTCGAGGCCGCCAACAGGGCCAGGGCCGCGGCGAAGCGCAAGGGCGCCCAGATCGTGATCGCCCTCGCCCACATGGGCGTCACGGGCCAGGACCCGGGGACCGGCGAGTACATGGGCCCGCTGATCGATCTCGCCGAGGGGCTGAAGGGCTTCTCGCTGATCCTCGGCGACCACACCGACTTCCAGTTCGCCGGGAAGATCAACGGCGCCCTCGTGGTCGAGAACCGCAGCAAGGGCTTGACCTACGCCCGTAGCACCCTCACCTTCCGCCCGGCCACCGGGAAGGTGGTGAGCAAGATGGTGGAGTTCGTCACGCCGTTCTCGGACGCCGTTCCGCCGGACCCCATGATCGAGCAGATGCTCGCCCCGTACCGCACGGCGCTGGCCGAGGCCTTCGACGAGGTCATCGGGGTGGCCGACGACCTGTTCCCCCGGGCCGACAACATCGAACGCCTCGGTGAGGTCGCCATCGGCAACCTGATCACCGACTCCTTGCTGTGGAAGTACGGCACCCAGCTGGCCTTCACCAACGGAGGCGGGATCCGGGCGCCGCTCCCGTCCAGCTACCTGCCCCAGGACACCTCGCTCCGGCGGACGAGCCCGGGATACGCGGCGGGACCACCCTTCGACCTCGTGGTCGGCGACGTGTTCACCGTGCTCCCGTTCGGGAACTCGGTGGTCACTCGCACGGTGACGGGCGCGCAGCTCCACGAGATCCTCGAGCACAGCGTCTCGGCGATCCCCGGCGCGAGCGGCAGGTTCGGCCAGATCGCCGGGTTCAGCTTCACCTACGACCCCGACGCGGCCGTGGGGTCGCGGGTGCAGTCCGTGACGCTCGATGGAGGCGCGCCCATCCTCCCCGACGCCACCGTGTACACGTTCGCGACCAACGACTTCGTGAACGCGGGCGGCGACGGATACGCCATGCTGGCGGACGGGATGGGCACGACGCGAGACGTGATGGCCGACGTGCTCCTCGAGTACATCGCGGACCAGGGCGTCATCACGCCGACGATCGAGGGGCGGATCACCCAGGTCTGAGCCGGGGATCGCCACCTCAGGCTCCGACGCCGGCCTCCCGGAGGGCCTTGAGCTCCTTGCGGAGGTCGACCACCTCGTCGCGCAGCCTGGCGGCGTACTCGAACCGGAGGTCCTTGGCCGCCTGGTGCATCTCCTCCTCGAGGGTCTGGATCAGGCGGGATAGCTCCTCCGCCGGCATCTCCGGCCGCTCCCGCTTCCTCCGCCGCCTCTCCGGGGTCGTCCGCGCGGCCCCGGCCATGTCCCCCTGGAGCGAGAGCAGGATGTCGGAGACCTTCTTGCGAACGGTCTGGGGGTCGATCCCGTGCTCCTCGTTGTACTCGATCTGGACCTTCCGCCGCCGCTGCGTCTCCGAGATGGCCCGGCGCATCGAGTCGGTGACCTGGTCGGCGTACATCAGCACGGTCCCGTCCACGTTCCGGGCCGCCCGGCCGATCGTCTGGATCAGCGAGGTGTCCGACCGGAGGAACCCCTCCTTGTCGGCGTCCAGGATGGCCACCAGCGAGACCTCCGGCAGGTCGAGCCCCTCCCGCAGCAGGTTGATGCCGACCAGAACGTCGAACTCGCCGAGCCGGAGGTCGCGGATGATCTCGATCCGCTGGATGGTGTCGATCTCGGAGTGCAGGTACCTCACCCTGACCCCCATCTCCACGAGATAGTCGGTCAGGTCCTCGGC
>JACQTL010000240.1 GCA_016210805.1 Actinomycetota bacterium
CCCCTCCACGGTCGGATACAGGGGTGCGTACCTCGCTCCGACGAGGTCGCCTCCGCGCAGCCGCCTGACCTCGCGGCCGTCCTCGCCCTTCGCGACGTCCGCGAACGCCCCGGCGACGATCAGCCGGCCGAGGCCTCCCTCCACCTCGACGTACTCCTCGTCGGCGGCGACGGCCAGGCCCATGTTCGACACGAGCGTCCAGGGCGTCGTCGTCCACGCCACCAGGGCGCTGCCGACCAGCGTCGGGTCCGGGGCGTCGACGATCTCGAACCGGACGTACACGCTCGGGTCCACCACCTGGCGGTACCCCAGGGCGACCTCGTGGTCGGACAGGGCCGTCCCGCACCGGGGGCAGTAGGCGACGGACTTGAAGTCCTCGAAGAGGAGCCCCTGGCGGTAAAGCTCCTTGAGCGACCACCAGACGCTCTCGACGTACTCCGGGTCCATCGTCCGGTACGCGTCGGACAGGTCCAGCCAGAACCCGATCCGGTCGGTGAGCCGCTCCCAGTCGTCGACGTAGTCCGTGACGGACCGGCGGCACAGCCGGTTGAACTCCGCGATGCCGAACTCCTCGATGTCCCGCTTGCTCTTCGTGCCGATCCGCTTCTCCACCTCGAGCTCGACGGGGAGCCCGTGGCAGTCCCAGCCGGCCTTCCGGGGGACGAACCGGCCGGTCATCGTGCGATACCGGGGGAACACGTCCTTGAAGGTCCGGGACTGGACGTGGTGGATGCCCGGCTTCCCGTTGGCCGTGGGGGGCCCCTCGTAGAAGATCCAGGGCTCGGCGCCGGCCCGCAGCTCCAGGCTCTTGCGGAAGACGTCCCGCTCCCGCCAGAACTCCAGGACCCCGCGCTCGACCGCGGGGAAGTCGGCCTTGGAATCCACCGGCCGGAACCGCTCCATCGGGTCGCTCCTCTCGTCCTCTCGCATGCCGTCCGCGAGGACGAGGCCGGAGCCCCGCGGTACCACCTCGCTTGCCGCGTCCCTCGCGGGGCGCCGCCGCTCACGGGTGCCTGCACACCCTCCCGCTTTGACGGGCGGACCCGGCCGCGTCTACTGGGAGGCGCCACCTCCGTTCGGGCGGCGGCTCGGGGAGGATGCCGGAAGGACCCCACCGCCGGGCTCCCACCGTCCCCGGCTCGCTGGGGCGAGGCCGCCCCTCCGGCGCGTTCCCGTCGTCGCCTGTACGCGGGATGATACGACGCCGTGGGCACGGTGACGGTGCGGGTGGTCCCCAGGGCCGGGCGCGGGGAGGTGGTCGCGGCCGGCGGCGCGATCACCGTGCGCGTGGCCGCGCCGCCGTCGGAGGGCCGGGCCACGGAGGAGGCCCGCCGAGCGCTGGCCGGGGCCCTGGGGGTCCCCCCGTCCAGGGTCTCGCTCCGCACCGGAGCCCGGTCCAGGACCAAGGTCTTCGAGGTCCGGGGGCTCAGCGGCGAGGAGGCGCTCCGCAGGCTGGGCGCCGCGGGCCCCCCAGCGTGAGCGGGGCGGGGGTGCATTGTCGGCGGGGCCGGCCGATGCTACCGTCCCTCGACCATGGCCAGGAGCCCGTTGACCGCCAAGGAGCTGAAGGAGGCAAGGGCCGCCCTGGAGGGCGAGCGGAGCGAGCTGGAGGCCCAGCTCAAGGAGCTCGAGGAGTCCTCCTTCTCGACCGGTCAGTCCGAGCTCTCCGGCGAGGTCGGCTTCGACGAGGAGTACGCCGACGCCGGCACGGCCACCTTCGAGCGGGAACGGGACCTTTCGATCGAGAACAACGTCCGGGACCTCCTGGAGAAGATCCGCAGGGCCCTGTCCCGGATGGACGCCGGGACCTACGGGATCTGCGAGCGCTGCGGCAGGCCCATCGAGAAGGCCCGGATCAAGGCCCTCCCGTACGCCAACCTCTGCATCAAGGACGCGCAGGCCGCCGTCCGCCCGCGCTGAGCGTGGCCCTCGAGGGGACGCGCGACCGCTTCCGCACCGCCGCCTGGCTCTACGGCGCGGCCGGGCTCGTGTACGTCCTGGACCGGGTCACCAAGCTGGTGGTCGAGGCCGAGCTGGCCGGCCGGCCGCCGATCGAGCTGATCCCGGGCGTCCTGCACCTCACCTTCACCGAGAACCCCGGCGGCGCGTTCAGCCTGTTCGGCGGAGCGCCGTGGCTCTTCTTCGGGGCCAGCGTCGTCGTGGCGGCGATCATCGTCGTGGCCTCCTTCCGGATCGGCGGCGCCCTCCTCCCGGCGGCCATGGGACTGGTGCTCGGCGGGGCTCTGGGGAACCTGACCGATCGCATCGTGAGGGGACCGGGGGTTTCGGGGAAGGTGGTGGACTTCATCGACTTCCAGGTCTGGCCGGTGTTCAACGTGGCGGACAGCGCGATCGTCGTTGGGGCCCTCCTCATCGTGCTGGCCGGGGCCAGGAG
>JACQTL010000241.1 GCA_016210805.1 Actinomycetota bacterium
GATCGAGGCCCTGGCCTCGTACCGGGGGGCCGGGGGGTTCCAGGAGGCCGTCCCCTGGATCCTGGTCCTACTCGTGCTGCTGCTCCGGCCCCGCGGGCTGGTCCCCTCGCCGGTGTCAGACCGATGATCCCCGGCCCCTCCGACACGGCGTTCTGGACGTTCGTGGGCATCGCCGTCCTCCTCGCGTGGGGGATGTGGATCGTCGCGCTGTCCGGCCAGCTGTCGGTGGGCCAGGCCGGCTTCATGGCAGTGGGCGCGTACGGGTCGTCGTGGGCCAACGTCGCCTGGGGCTGGCCGGTCCCCGCGTCGCTCGTCATGGGGTGCGCGCTGGCCGCGGCCGTGGCCATACCCGTGGGCCTGGCGGGGAGGCGGGTCCGGGGCCTCGCCCTGGTCGTCGCCTCGCTCGCCGTGGGCGAGGTGATCCGGGTGAGCATCTCCACGATCGGCGCGGTCGGGGGGGCCCAGGGGCTCTCGGGCATGGCCCCCGTGAGCCCGGGGTGGGTGGCGGCGGCCTGCGTCCTGGTGCTGGCGGCGATCGGCCTGGGGGCCCGGGCCGGGCTCGGCCCGGTGCTCAGGGCGGTGGCCTCGGACGAGGACGCGGCCGCCGTGCTCGGGGTGCCGGCCGCCGCGGTCCGGGTGGGGGCGGTGGTCGCCGGGGCGGCGGTCACCGGGCTGGCCGGGGCGCTGGCCGCCCATTACGTGGGCTTCATCCGGCCCGACCACTACGGCGTGGGACGGTCGTTCGAGATCGCCCTCTACGTCCTGGTCGGTGGAACCGGGGGGGCCGGTGCCCCGGTCCTGGGCGCCGTCCTGCTGACCTGGCTCGAGGAGGCCGCCCGCCCCCTGGGGGAGCTCCGCGCCGCGATGATGGGGGTCCTGCTCCTCGCGGTCGTCATCCTCTCCCCGGGAGGGATCCTCACGCGGCGGCGGGCCATGGCCCTGGCCGGGCGGGTCCGGGTCCCGGCCCGCCGGAGGGCCCTGGCCCGGCGGAGGGTCCCGGCCGGCCCCGGGCCCCGCCCCACGTCGCCGGGCCCGCTCCGGACGGGCCTCGCCCTCCAGGCCACGGGGATGGCCAGGACCTACGGCGGCATGGCCGCCCTGGCCGGCGTCGACCTGGCCGTCAGGCCGGGGGAGATCCTCGGGGTGGTCGGCCCGAACGGCGCCGGGAAGACGACCCTGCTGGACGCCGTCTCCGGCCTGGGAGGGTCGGCGGCCGGGCGGGTGCTGCTCCGCGGCGGGGACGTCTCCGGCAGGTCCACCCACCGGCGAGCCTCGGCCGGGTTGGGCCGAGCGTTCCAGGGAGTGAGGCTGTTCGACGAGCTCACGGTGGCCGAGCACCTGGCCGTGGCCGGCGTCGGAGGGCCCGGCGATCCCGGGGACCCACTGGCGGAAGCCGGCCTGGCCGACCTGGCCGGGCGGTTCCCCGACGAGCTGGGGTTCCCGCTCCTCCGCCGGGTCCAGGTGGCCCTGTGCCTGGCCCGGCGTCCGGCGGTCGCCCTCCTCGACGAGCCCTCCCCCGGGCTCGACCCGGAGGAGCTCGACCGGCTCGCCGGCACGATCCGAGCCGCCGCGGCGGCGGGTGTGGCCGTCGTCCTGGTCGACCACGACCTGGACCTGGTCAGGGGCCTGGCCGACCGCATCGTCGTGCTCGACGCGGGCCGGCCTCTCGCCGAGGGCGAGCCCGGCCGGGTCCTCGGGCTCCCGGCCGTCCGGGAGGCCTACCTCGGCACGATGGGAGTGGTGGGATGACCGGGCCCAGCGCGCTCTCGGTCCGGGGGCTCTCGGTCCGCTACGGGAGCGCCACGGTCGTGAGCGGGGTCGATCTCGAGGTCCCTCCGGGCGAGGTGGTGGCCCTGCTCGGGCGGAACGGGTCCGGGAAGTCCACCGTCCTCCGGGCCGTGGCCGGCCTGATCCGTCCGGCGGCGGGCTCGGTGGCGGTGGCCGGGCTCGACGTCACCGGGAGGCCGGCCCACGAGGTGGCCCGGTGCGGGGTCGGCCTGGTCCCGGAGCGCGGGGGGACCTTCTCGGGGCTGACGGTCCTGGAGCACCTTCGCCTCGCATCGCTCCGCGCGGCCCCGGGGGCGGGGGAGCGGATCGCCGAGGCGCTGGAGGACTTCCCCGTCCTCTCCGTGGCCGGGGCCCGTCCGGCCCGGGCGCTCTCCGGCGGGGAGCGGAGGATGCTGGCCCTGGCCGCCGCGTTCGTGAGGGGTCCGGGGGTCATGCTCCTCGACGAGCCGTCCCTGGGGCTCGCCCCCCGGGCCGCCGCCGCCCTGGACCGCGCCGTGGCCAGGCTGACCGAACGGGGGATCGCGATCGTGGTCGTGGAGCAGCACGTCCGTCTGGCCCTGGCCCTGGCCGGCCGGGCCTACCTGCTCCGCCGGGGCCGGACCGTGCTCGAGGCGCCGGCGGCGGAGCTCCTGGCCGACCCGCGCCTCGTGGAGGCCTACCTGGGAGCCCCCGACCCGGCCCTCGCCGCAGCCGCCCCCCGAGGCTAGGTCCCGGTCCCCGAAGCTCGGTTCCGGCCGGCGCCCTTCCTCCTGGCGCGATGGGCCGGCCGGTCGTCGATGCGGAGCTCGCCGGACTCCATCCTCCGGTCGACGGCCACCACGTCGGCCAGGGTGGTGTGGGCCAGGGTGGTCCGGACGGCCTCGGCCGCCCGGCTCCACGTGGGGTGCAGGGCGCACACGTCCTCCCAGCGGCACGGTCCGCCCCGCAGGGCGCAGCGCTCGAAGGCGAGCGGCCCCTCGCCGGCCTCGACGACCTCGAGCATCGAGATCTCCTCCGGGTCCCTCCGGAGCCTGTAGCCCCCCTGCCGGCCGGCCCGGGACTCCGCGATGCCGGCCCGCGCGAGGAGCGCGAGGATCTGCGGCGTGTAGCCCAGGGGCAGGCTCATCT
The DNA here is from genome assembly GCA_016210805.1 of Actinomycetota bacterium. Lineage (GTDB taxonomy): Bacteria > Actinomycetota > UBA4738 > UBA4738 > JACQTL01. The sequence goes on from JACQTL010000241.1 coordinate 2,896, forward strand.
CCTCGGCGACCTCCCGGATCTTCCGGTACCCGCCGTCCTCCGAGTGCGCCCGGGCCAGGCTGTGGGCGGCCCGCACGACGTAGTCGCCCCTGCGGGTGAGTGACAGGTTCACGTTCTCGATCCCCCTCCTGGCCCGGTCGGTGGCCGGACCCCGCCGCTCCTTGGGTCCGAAGCTCAACGTTCACCTCCCATGCTACCGTGGGCCGGGTCGGGGGAGGCGGACCGGTCGGCTAGAATCCCGGCGATGCGGACCCAGTGAGGGGAGGACCGGTGGTCGATCGGGGAGTCGTGGAGCAGCTTTCGCGGGTGCCGCTCTTCTCGGGGTGCAGCAAGCGCGAGCTCCGGGCGATCGCCAGCGCCGCGAAGGAGGTCAACCACCCGGCGGGGAAGGTCCTGGCCCGGGAGGGCGACAAGGGGATCGGGTTCTTCCTCATCATGGACGGCCGGGCCTCGGTCACGATCGAGGGCCGAAAGCGCACGACCCTCCGGGCCGGGGACTTCTTCGGGGAGATCTCACTGCTCGACCAGGGTCCCCGCACGGCGACCGTGACGGCCGAGACCCCCGTCCGGATGATGGGCATCACGGCATGGGTGTTCCGGAGCCTGATCCAGGACCATCCCTCGATCGCGGTGAAGATGCTGGAGGAGGTGGCTCGCCGCCTGCGGAAGGCGGACTTGGACAGCGGGCGCTAGCCCCCGCTTCCCCCCTCAGTCGTCGTCCTCGTCGTTGCCCTTGCCCTTCCCGTCGCCCTGGCCGGGGTTGTCCTCGGGCGGTCCTTCACTGCCATCGTCGCCCTGGCCCGGCGCGAAGGCGAGGACGGCGTCCTCCACGTCCTCGAGGGCCCCCACGATCGCCGCGGCGCGGTCCTCGCTCGTGATCTCGCCCTTCTCGAGCATCTCCCAGACCTTCTGCTCCAGGTCGGCGAGGCGCTCGAGCGCCTCCTCGCCCTTGCCCTCCTCCAGCTCGCCCAGGGCCTCCTCGACGCGCTTGGAAATCTCGTCGGCGGCCTTCTCGCTCACCTCGCCGGACGAGACGCCCTCCGCCACGGTCCTGTCGAGGTCGGCCAGGGCCAGGGCCAGCAGCTCCTCGGGCGTGGAGGGCGAGGGAGACGGCGACGGGCTCTCCCCCGGGGATGCGGAGGCCGCGCTCGGGGAGGTCCTCGGCAGCGCCGCCGACGGATCGCGCCCCGTGTCGTCCGGCCCCGTGACGCCGGCCAGCAGCAGGAGGGCCAGCCCCACGATGGCCACCAGCGCGGCCAGGACGGCCAGGCCCCTGCGCC